>WKKR01000014.1 GCA_009684525.1 Geobacter sp. | reverse complement strand
CTGAAGTCAAGTTCGCTGCTGACAACGTAAGCCAGGGCAGCAACGAGATGAGTACCGGCAGCGAGCAGATGTCCCAAGGGGCAAGCGAGCAGGCTGCCGCAGCCGAAGAGGCCTCAAGCAGCATGGAACAGATGTCGGCCAATATCAAGCAGAACGCCGACAATGCGCTGCAGACCGAGAAAATTGCCGTGAAGAGCGCCGAGGATGCCAAAGCCGGCGGCAAGGCGGTGGAAGAGACGGTTCAGGCCATGAAAGAGATCGCCGACAAGATCTCGATCATCGAAGAGATTGCCCGCCAGACCAACATGCTGGCGTTGAACGCCGCCATCGAGGCGGCTCGTGCCGGCGAGCACGGCAAGGGGTTCGCCGTGGTCGCCTCAGAGGTGCGCAAGCTTGCCGAGCGGAGCCAGAACGCCGCGGGAGAGATCAGCGAGCTCTCCGCGTCCAGTGTGGAAGTGGCGGAGCGTGCCGGCGAACTGCTGGCCAAGATGGTTCCCGACATCCAGCGGACTGCGGAACTGGTCCAGGAGATCTCTGCGGCCAGCAAAGAGCAGGATACGGGCTCCGAGCAGATCAACAAGGCGATCCAGCAGCTCGACCAGGTCATCCAGCAGAATGCCTCGGCAGCCGAGGAGATGGCCTCCACCGCCGAAGAGCTCTCGTCGCAGGCCGAGCAGCTCATGACCACCGTTGCTTTCTTCAAGCTGGACATGAGTTCAGTCACGATACAGCAGAAACCGATGGCAAAGGCGCACAAGGTGCTGCAACAGCCCAAGGCCAAGCAGGTAGTCTCGACCCAGGTCTCCAGAAAAAAGGCAGTCAATGACAGCGGCTTCGGGCTTAATCTTGCTGGTAATGACAAACTGGACAGCGAGTTCGAGCAATTTTAGAACCGGATCATGGCGTGCGGTTCGTGGCGTCGGAAGATCTGTCGGCCATGAACCGCACACCTGCACCTATGGGGAGAAGCGTTATGGGAGTTGCGGGAATAACGGAGACGGTACAGTATCTGACCTTCAAGCTGGCTGACGAAACCTTTGCGGTTGAAGTTGCCAAGGTTCGCGAGATCCTGGATTTCAGTAC
>WKKR01000013.1 GCA_009684525.1 Geobacter sp. | reverse complement strand
TGGATAGCCGGGGACGACAATTCGAGAAATGCGAGCCATGGTCGAACAATATGAGAATGCGCTCAGAGAGTCAAGGTGAAATCGGTATTGTGTCCCCCGAATTCACCCCAGAGAGTCAAGGTGAAATCGGTATTGTGTTTGAATGCATAAGTAAGAGTTGAAGAGGAAGCCTCCGGTGGTATTGAATGCTTGTATGAGCAAGCGGCTGGACCGGCAATGCCGTCCAGAATCAAATTACCACGAGGAGGCTTCCATGAATGCAATTTACTACATCGGCCTGGACATTCACAAGAAGACAATCGCTTACTGCATCAAACGGATTGACGGAGAGCTTGTTCGTCAGGGGATTGTTGCCGCAGAACGCAAGGCGCTGAAGAAGTGGCTGGTCGAACTGCCCGGCCCCTGGCACGGAGCCATGGAAGCCACGATTTTTACCGGCTGGGTGTACGATTTTCTGAAACCACATGCTCTTGAATTGAAAGTGGCTCACCCAGCCATGCTCAAGGCGATCACGGCAGCCAAGAAAAAGAATGACCGTGCCGACGCTGAAAAGATTGCCGATCTGTTACGGGTCAACCTGCTACCGGAATGCCATATGATGCCGGAAGAGTTACGGGAACTGCGGCGGGTGTTGCGCTATCGAAACATGATCGTCAGCACAGCCGTCAAGATGAAGAACAAAATGTCCGGTCTTCTTATGGAAGTCGGCGCTATCTATGACAAGAAAAGACTTCACGGCAGGAAGTACTTCGGTGCTCTTTTGGAGCGAGTTGAGGATGTGCCGGATTCGGTAAAAGCGTTATTAAAGATGAGCCGAAATGGCTTTGAAATGTTTGATGACATCCAGAAGAAGCTGGTAGCAGCGCTACGAAAAAACAACCTGATTCGGGAGCGAGTGCAACGATTGATGAGCATACCGGGAGTCGGTGAGGTTATGGCGCTGACCTGGGTACTGGAAATTGGAGAGGTATCCCGCTTCAGTTCTTCACGTGATGTAATCAGCTACTGTGGTCTTTGCAGCGATCAGCACGAATCTGCGGGTAGAGAACAGCGTGGACCGATCTCCAAGAAACGGAACAAACATTTGCAGACCAAGCTGATTGAAGCCGCCAAACTTGCACCACACTGGAATGAACAGTTGGGCCAGCTTCATGAAAAAGAGCTGGCTCGCGGCAACAGGAACCGCGCTACTCTGGTGGTAGCCCGCAAGCTGGTTGAATTTATGTTGGCGGTTGACCGGCGTGAAACCGGTTTCGAGTTATTGAAGAAAGCGGCGGCATAGCAGAACAGACATAACCTTCTTGCAGGACGATCTTCCCGCAGGGCCTCGCTATCTGGGGACTATGTGAGCCGTGAGGCTGCACAGCATTCATAATGTTTCGAGGCCGGCGGGTTGGCCCTAACTCAATCTTCCGCAACGGGTTACCTGTTGAGTGCATGACATCGTTACCGATGCCACGTACTCAACAGGTGATTATTCCGAAGGCGGCACATGGATGTCTGGTCGCATGATCGTAATCGTGTGGACCCAATAGAACGAGATTAAAAAGGTTGGAGAGCTGGAAGGGGCATCACAAAAGCTACCGGTGGCAATTCGGGAAGTTATGGGAAATCTCCGTTTTCCCCTTGACTTTACTTATCATGGATGTCCCC
>WKKR01000012.1 GCA_009684525.1 Geobacter sp. | reverse complement strand
GAACTGCACCACAAGAAGACGGTGTTCCTGTTCGGCTGGTGGATCTTCTCCACCGTGTACTATTTCCTCCTCCCGATCGGTGCAGCTTACACACCGGGGCTCTTCAAGATCAAGATCATCGGGGCAATCAATTTCGGCTATCTGTTTGCCCTCTCCCAGTTCTTCGTCTCCTGGGCGCTGGCCATTTATTATGCCCATGTTGCCAACAAAGATTTCGACCGGCTGACTCGTGAGCTGGTGGATGAGCTCAAATAGGAAAGGAGGAAAGGAAACATGAAAAAACTGTTCATCGCACTGACCCTGGCCCTTTCCGTGGGCTCTATCGCCTTTGCCGAGACGGCCAAGTCTCCAGCCCCTGCCGGCGATCCGGCAGCTACCGCGCCCGCAGCTACCAGCCCGGCCGCCCCTGCGGCCATGCAGCAGACCGCTACTCCGGCACCGGCCCCGGCCGCCGCACCTGCCGTGCCGGCCAAACGAGAACTCAAGGCCAACAAGGCCATTACTCTCACCATGTTCGGCATCATCATCGCCATCACCATGTCGGTCGTTGTCTGGGCAGCGAAGCGGACCAAGACCGCAGCGGACTTCTATGCAGCCGGCGGCGGCATCACCGGCACCCAGAACGGTTGGGCCATTGCCGGCGACTACATGTCGGCAGCCTCGTTCCTGGGGATTTCCGGTCTGATCTCCCTCTACGGCTATGACGGCTTCATGTACTCGGTGGGCTGGCTCGTCGCCTACATCACCGTGCTCCTGATCATTGCCGAGCCCTGCCGCAACGCCGGCAAGTACACCCTGGGGGACATCCTCTCCTTCCGCACCGAGCCGAAACCGGTGCGCGCCGTGGCCGCCATCTCAACCGTTGCCGTTTCCACCTTCTACCTCACCGCCCAGATGGTCGGTGCCGGCAAGCTGATGCAGCTCCTGATCGGCGTCCCCTACAAGACCGCCATCATCGGCGTCGGTATCCTGATGGTCGGCTACGTCGTTTTCGGCGGCATGACCGCCACCACCTGGGTCCAGATCATCAAGGCCGGCCTGCTCATGTCCGGTGCGTTCCTGCTCGCGATCCTGGTCGGTATCAAGGCCGGCATGAACCCGATCCAGTTCTTCACCGACATCGCCACCAGCCCGGCCATTGCCGAGCACGTGCAGAAGGTGGTCCTCAAGGACCCGCTGCCGGTACCCGGTTTTGACTATGGCCAGCGCTTTCTTGAGCCGGGCCTGTTCCTGAAGAACCCGCTCGACCAGATCTCCCTCGGCATGGCCCTGGTGCTCGGCACCGCCGGCATGCCGCACATCCTGATGCGCTTCTTCACCGTGCCGACGGCCCAGGCCGCCCGCAAGTCCGTCATCATCGCCATGTTCATCATCGGCGGTTTCTACGTCCTGACCACCCTGCTCGGCTTCGGCGCCGCCATCCACCTCACCCCGCAGGGGATCATGCAGGTTGACAAGGGTGGCAACATGGCGACCATGATGCTGGCCCAGCAGCTGGGTGCCGACATTGCCCCGGTCCTTGGCGACATCTTCCTCGCCTTCCTCTGCGCCGTTGCCTTCGCCACCATCCTGGCGGTGGTCTCCGGCCTGGTACTGGCAGCCTCCGCCGCCATTGCCCATGACATCTACGTCAACGTCATCAAGGACGGCCATGCTGATCAGCACGAGCAGGTCATGGCTGCCCGGGTTACCTCGATGGTTGTCGGCGCCGCCGGCATCATGATCGGCATCGCGGCCGAGAAATCCAACGTTGCCCACCTGGTGGCACTTGCTTTTGCCGTTGCCTCCTCCGGCAACCTGCCGGTCGTGTTCCTGTCGCTGTTCTGGCGCAAGTTCAACACCGCCGGCGTCATCGCCGGCCTGTTGATTGGTACCGTCTGTTCCATCGGCCTGGTTATGGTCTCTCCGAACATGACCTATCCAAAGAAGGTTGCCGCCGATGCCCAGAAGGTAGCCACGGTCCTGGAGAAGAAGCAGGCCGAGGGGACCGTGCTCACCGCCGTGCAGCTGAAGGACCTGGCCAAGGCCAAGGCTGACTACGAGAAGAACAAGGACGGCAAGTCCATGCTGGGTCTGGATGCACCGCTCTTCCCGCTGA
>WKKR01000011.1:0-2500 GCA_009684525.1 Geobacter sp. | reverse complement strand
CCGCCAGCTAAGGTCCCAAAATCTATGCTAAGTGGAAAACGATGTGGAAACGCCCAGACAACCAGGAGGTTGGCTTAGAAGCAGCCACCCTTTAAAGAAAGCGTAATAGCTCACTGGTCAAGTGGGTCTGCGCGGAAAATGTACCGGGGCTAAGCATAGTACCGAAGCTGCGGATTCGTACCTTAAGGTATGAGTGGTAGGGGAGCATTGTGTAAGCCTGCGAAGGTCGACCGTGAGGACGGCTGGAGGTATCACAAGAGATTATGCTGACATGAGTAGCGAAAAACAAGGTGAGAAACCTTGTCACCGAAAACCCAAGGTTTCCTACGTAAAGGTAATCTGCGTAGGGTTAGTCGGTCCCTAAGGCGAGGCCGAAAGGCGTAGTTGATGGGAAACAGGTTAATATTCCTGTACCTCTTGCTACTGCGATGGGGGGACGGAGAAGGGTAGGCGATCCGGGTACTGGATGTCCCGGTTTAAGCGTGTAGGCGGGGAGTGTAGGCAAATCCGCATTCCCATTCAACGCCGAGGCGTGATGACGAGAGCGTATGCTCATAAAGTCGTTGATCCCATGCTTCCAAGAAAAGCCTCTAAGCTTCAGGTAACAAGAGACCGTACCGTAAACCGACTCAGGTGGGTGAGGAGAAAATCCTAAGGTGCTTGAGAGAACACTGGTTAAGGAACTCGGCAAAATGACACCGTAACTTCGGGAGAAGGTGTGCCTCCACTAGGTGTAGCGATTCGCACGTGAAGCCGATGGAGGTCGCAGAGAAATGGCGGTAGCGACTGTTTACTAAAAACACAGGACTCTGCAAAGACGAAAGTCGACGTATAGGGTCTGACGCCTGCCCGGTGCCGGAAGGTTAAGGGGATTTGTTAGCCGCAAGGCGAAGCTTTGAATTGAAGCCCCGGTAAACGGCGGCCGTAACTATAACGGTCCTAAGGTAGCGAAATTCCTTGTCGGGTAAGTTCCGACCCGCACGAAAGGTGTAACGACTTCCGCGCTGTCTCAACCAGTGGCTCAGCGAAATTGAATTCTCGGTGAAGATGCCGAGTACCCGCGGTAAGACGGAAAGACCCCGTGAACCTTTACTACAGCTTGACAGTGACATTCGGAATAGCTTGTGTAGGATAGGTGGGAGACTATGAAGCCGGGACGCCAGTTTCGGTGGAGTCACCCTTGAAATACCACCCTGGTTGTTTTGGGTGTCTAACCTAGGCCCGTCATCCGGGTCGGGGACACTGTCTGGTGGGTAGTTTGACTGGGGCGGTCGCCTCCCAAAGAGTAACGGAGGCGCGCGAAGGTTCCCTCAGGCTGATTGGAAACCAGCCGTAGAGTGTAAAGGCATAAGGGAGCTTGACTGCGAGACCCACAAGTCGAGCAGGTACGAAAGTAGGTCTTAGTGATCCGGCGGTTCTGTATGGAAGGGCCGTCGCTCAACGGATAAAAGGTACTCCGGGGATAACAGGCTGATCTCCCCCAAGAGTTCACATCGACGGGGAGGTTTGGCACCTCGATGTCGGCTCATCGCATCCTGGGGCTGAAGTAGGTCCCAAGGGTTTGGCTGTTCGCCAATTAAAGCGGTACGCGAGCTGGGTTTAAAACGTCGTGAGACAGTTTGGTCCCTATCTACCGTGGGCGTAGGATACTTGAGAAGAGCTGTCCTTAGTACGAGAGGACCGGGATGGACGCACCGCTAGTGTTCCAGTTGTCCCGCCAGGGGCAATGGCTGGGTAGCTATGTGCGGAAAGGATAACCGCTGAAAGCATCTAAGCGGGAAGCCTCCTTCAAGACTAGGTATCCCTGGGTGTAACAACCCCTAAAGGCCCGTTGGAGACTACAACGTTGATAGGCCGGGTGTGTAAGTACAGTAATGTACTCAGCTGACCGGTACTAATCGGCCGTGAGGCTTGACCATAAAAAAAGAAATCTGGCACGGGGGTGGTAACCCCACCCCCGAACCAGCAAGCAATCCAAACGAACAAACGCCTGCTACAGAAACTATGCGATTGCCGAGATACGATCAGGCTTTACCTGTGCCCACCGGCACAGGATAAGGAGTCGGATGCAAGGCAGCCAAGGAGCAGATTGTGAGGCGTAGCAGCGCTACGGTGAACAAGATGCGACGCAGGCAACGCCGCAGCCGGCCCTTAGCCGAAGCCGCAGAGTTTCTCGGTGGCAATGCCGAGGGGGTCACACCCGTTCCCATCCCGAACACGGAAGTAAAGTCCCTCAGGGCCGATGGTACTGCATGGGTAACTATGTGGGAGAGTAGGTCGCCGCCGGGAATTAATAAGAAAAGCCCCGCACCTGGAAAGATGCGGGGCTTTTTTTTACCCGAAACGCCCCGGCCGCCTGCGGCAGCCGAACCTCCTGCGACCGTCCTCACTCACCGATGATCTTGACCAGCACACGCTTCCGACGCTTCCCGTCATACTCCCCGTAAAATACCTGCTCCCACGGACCAAGCTCCAGTGCCCCTCCCGTTATGGCTTTGAT
>WKKR01000010.1 GCA_009684525.1 Geobacter sp. | reverse complement strand
AATTTTCTCGGTCTGCAGCGCATTGTCGGCGTTCTGCTTGATATTGGCCGACATCTGTTCCATGCTGCTTGAGGCCTCTTCGGCTGCGGCAGCCTGCTCGCTTGCCCCTTGGGACATCTGCTCGCTGCCGGTACTCATCTCGTTGCTGCCCTGGCTTACGTTGTCAGCAGCGAACTTGACTTCAGCAACGACTTCCGAGAGTTTCCGGACCATTGCCCCGAGCGCTTTCATCAGCTCATCGTGTTCGGAACGCTCCCTGATTTCGACTACCAGATTGCCCCCGGCAATTTCCTTGGCCGCAGCAGTGATTTTGTTCATCGCATCGATCAGAACATTCAGATTCTGTTTGATGGCATTGAAATCACCATTGTAATTCTCTGTTATGTGTGTGGGGATGACCCCCTTACTGATCTGTTCAATATATGTCGCAGCTACGTTCAATGGCCCGATCACCGCATCGAGTGTAGCATTTATCCCATTGACGATCTCTTTGTACCCGCCGGTGAACTTATCCGCATCTCCCCGGGTCGCAAGTTTACCGGCAACGGCTGCTTCCGAGAGCTGGTTCGCATCTGTGACCAGTTCACGCAATGATTTCACCACAGATATCATGCTTTGTGCCAAGACGTCCTTATCCGATTTCGCGGTGATTTCCACAGCCAGATCACCAGCTGCAACCCGTTCAGCCGCCTTTGCCGTTTCCGAAATATTCTCTACCATCCTGCCAAAGGAACCGCAGAGTTGCCCGACCTCGTCGGTGGAACGTACCTCGATGGCTACATTGACATCGCCACGGGAGAGGGATTCTGCAGCCAAGGCCAACTCCCGAACCGGGCGGGTAATGCTTCGAGTGAGGAGAAATGCTATCAAAGCTCCAACAAGCAAAGAAATCAGACCGATCGTCAGCATGATGATACGTGTATGGGCATATGAGCTTTCCGCCTCCTGGTAGCGGAAAGCAACCCGTTCCTCCTGATATTTAAGGTTCTCGTCAAATGCATCCTGGGCTTTGGCTGTCAGGGGTACGGCTTCACGCATCAGAAGGGCAACCGCCTCGGCCCGTTTATTTGCAAGACCCAGCTCGATTACCCGGTTGTTCGCTGCGGATGCTGTCGTCGTGGCGCCTTTAACCTTTGCCAACATCTCCTTCCCTTTTTCCGTGGCATCAAGTTCTTCCAGCTTTGTCATTGCTTCCTTATAGATGACGCGTGCTGCCTCGATCTTCTTCACCTCTTCCTGTTTCGCCCGCTGGTCATCGAGAAGCACAATTGTTCGCATAACCCTAGAAATGGTGTGAACTGCCTTAGCGGCATCATTGGCGCATTTGATGCGGACGTTGTTCACCTTGACGATCCGTTCGAGCCGATCGTTCATCCGCTGCATATTCAGTAACCCAATCCCGTTGAGCAACACCATCAGACCAAGGAGAACACCGAAACCTAGTCCGAGACGCACACCAATTTTCAAGTCACTGAGTTTTTTCATTTTATCTCCTTTGCCTGAGTTTTTGGGGAATCCCGGTAATCGGCGCTTCCCGATATCTGCCTGTATTACAAGCAGAATATCCTATCCCCAATTATCTCTTGTCGGAACGGGGCTCAGCACATCCATCAGGCTATTCCTGAAATTTATTCGGGGAATGCCTTAGCAGACATTAATTTTTACTACTTCTGGGTGTAGAGCCTGAATGCGGAAAGCGCGTGGTGAGGCATGAACAGTGCGAGCTCTTGGCAACGCCGAAGACCCTGATTTTTGGGAGGAAAGAGATCGTTATGGCAGGAAACCTGGGACCGCGCGCATGCGGCCCCAGCATCAGTCTAAAGAGGTGAGACCTTCGCGAATGGCATATTTGGTGAGTTCTGCGACATTGAAAATTTTGAGTTTCTTCATGATCTGTTGGCGCTGGGTTTCCACAGTTTTGATGCTCACGTTGAAGGTGAACGCAATTTCTTTGGTGCTTTTGCCCTCGGCGATAAGTTGCAGGACCTCCCTCTCCCGTGTCGTCAACAAAGAAAATGCCGTATCAGTAGGGACCGGAGTACGTCTGATGTAATCCTGGATGACTCTTCCGGCGACTTTCGGGCTCAGGAAGAATTCACCGTCAACTACCGTCTGGATGCCCTGCAGTAATTCTTCATAGGCACTGTCTTTCAACAGGTATCCGCGGGCGCCTGCATTGAGCGCTTCGATAACGAAGCGTCGATCCGAATGCATGGAAAGCACCATCACCAGGATGCCCGGATGGGTATGCACGATGCGGCGGGTAGCATCGATCCCGTTCATGTCCGGCATACTGACATCCATCAATACAATATCCGGCTTCACCTGTTCCACCAGGTCGATCAACTCCCGGCCATTATCAGCCACCCCGACAACCTCGATGTCATCATTCTGCTGGAGAAGCGATTTCAAACCATCGCGGACAATCTTGTGGTCATCGGCAAGCACAACGCGAGTTACCATATCTGTCATCCTTCACGCTAAATTGTTCTGCAACCATTTTGTTAAGTATGTTCGATTTTCAACTGCTGTAAAGGAACCCGGAAAAATACCGGCTCCCCCAAAGCCATTTGTGATTGGACCTGTTAAGCGTAAGGATAATGCTCCTGCGAGACAGGCCAATCATCAGCGCTATTCTCGGATATTTCCATATTTTAATGAATCAGGGAATACCCTACACAAATGGGTGAAATACCTGATGTCATCACACCTCTCTGAAAAAAAATCGGTCGATACATCAATACTTTTCTCCAGTAAAGGCCTTGCTGGCAATCTGTGTTAGAATTTTATCGGATACAAACATTCTTCATGAAAATGTGGAGCACAATACCACCATGCCATCTATCGATACACGACACGCAGCATGGCGCATTGTCGGTCTTTACGCAGCCCTATCCATAATCTGGCTCGTATGCTCGGACACACTGCTCAGCATGTTCGTTGTCGAACAGCATTATCACCGCATTTTTGCAACAGGCAAGGGGATGCTGTTCATTGCCATCACTGCCGGACTTCTCCACGCACTTTTGAGTCGTGCATTTCGAAAAATGGCTGAGCAACAAAAAGCGCTGCAGGAAATCGATCAGCGTCTTCAGTTTGCCATAGAAGCTACCGGAGACGGAGTATGGGATTGGGATATAGTCAACGACAAGGTCAATTACTCTACCAGTTGTAAATCCATTCTCGGTTATGGAGAAGACGAAATCGGCGATTCCCTTGCCGAATGGGAAACACGGGTCCATCCTGACGACTGGCTCACCTGCCGCAGTGCTTTGGACAAACACCTGATCGGGCAATCCACCTATTACAATTCCGAATACCGGCTCCGCCACAAGGACGGTTCCTACAGCTGGGTACTGGCACGAGGCATGGTGGTGGAACGGAGTGCCGATGGCACACCGCTCAGGGCTGTCGGTACCGTTACCGACATCAGCGCACATCGACGCCTCGAAGAAGATCTGCGCCAAAGCCGTGAAATGTTTCGACTTTTCATGCAACACACCCCTGCAGCAGTTTTCATTAAAGATACGGAGACTAGACATGTCTTCGTCAACGATCATTTCTTGCAGGTTTTCAATGCCGATACCGATGACGTCATCGGCAAAACCAATAGCGAAATCTTTCCTTCGACAATAGCTCGGCAGATTACTGAAGAGGATTACAGGATTCTTCAGGAGGGGGTATCTACCCATTCCCGAATTCAGATTCCCCGAGGCCATGACACCTTCAGTTGGGAAGTCTACAAATTCGCCATCCCCGACGAGGCACGCAACAATACCTATCTCGGGGGAATTGCCATAGACATCACAGAACAGCAGGCACTTGCCGAAGAACGGGATCGTCTCTTCTCGCGTCTCCGCCTGCTATTCGACCGACTCCCCATCGGCTGTATCGTTACCGACCCGGATCTTATCATCAATGAATGGAATCCGGCAGCCGAACAGATTTTCGGCTTCACGAAAGACGAAATGGTTCACAGCAACTCCCTCACCATGGTATTTTCCGTAAAGGCCAGGTCAGTGTTGAACCAAACATTGGAAAAGATGATTACTGGAGATCAAACTACTAGTTTTATCTCCGAAAATCTCACCAAAGAAGGAAAAACCATCTCCTGTGAATGGCATGCCACGCCACTGAGAGAACAGGGAGGACTGATCGGTATCCTGGCCATGGGGCAGGACATAACAGAAAGAATACGCACCGATGAGGCGGTGCTCCAGTACCAAGAAAGGCTGCGCAATCTTGCGACCTCTCTGACAGTCATGCAGGAGCGGGAACGACGCAGCATGGCAATGACCCTCCACGATGGTGTCGGACAACCGCTTGCCCTGGCAAGAATAAAGCTTGGTTATCTGCGGTCTTTACCGTTGGCTGCCAACCATCAACTCCTGGCAGCAGAAATTACCAGCCTGGTCGAGCAGTCAATCGACATAACCAGGTCACTCACGACCGAGATCAGCCCCCCCATTCTGTACCAGGTAGGCCTGTCCGCTGCGCTGGAAGACCTTGTAGAAACCTTTCGGGTACACCACGGCCTGCCAGTAACATTTCTGGATGATTGCCTTGAAAAACCACTGCCAGATGACATAAAGATATTTTTCTATCAGGCGGTCCGTGAGCTCCTTATGAATGCTCTCAAACATGCCCGCGCTTCAGCGGTACAGGTGCTCTGCAACCTTCACGATGACACGATTGAAGTCTCCGTGAGAGACAATGGGGCAGGGTTCCCGGTACCCGCTGCAGCATCACTGGAGATCGACAGTGGATATGGGCTCTTCAACATCGGGGAACGCGTGCAGCATCTCGGCGGCAGCATGCGGATAGATTCAGCTCCCGGTCAAGGCACGGCCATTACGATCCTTCTGGCAATACATTGACAGTATTCCCCATCGGACCGGCACAAATATTTCTTTCCTCCTCCCCACCAAAGGGTTTCTCTACCACAAATATCAGGAATATCCTGATTCCTTTTCTGCTTGAGATACTTATACTGAACCGTTATAAGGTCAACCAAATATCTGCCATAGAGGAACCAATGGTATTTTCAAGAAACTGCGCCTCAAGAGGACGTGACTCATATCCGCTCATCCCTGATGGGCCAACGACCCTTGAATGGCTTGCAGGAGAGAACATTGCCCTGCGCGCCAAGATCGAAGAGCAGAACACGGCTCTGCAAAGACAAGAGGAACAGATCCGAGCCTGTACTGCTGAACGCGATGAGGCACAACAGGCGACGAAGAATTACTGCGCTCGGATTGCACATGAGTTGAATACTCCCATCCATCAACTGAAGTCTCGCGCAGAAGCAATGATGAGCAATTTCCCCGCGAGCCCGGAGGATAACTTCCAGAAGAACCTCGTCATGCTCTTTGATGAAATCAGGCAGGTAACAGAATTATTCTCAACTATCTCGAAAATTTGCACTATGAACGATTCAAGAGAATGAAGCAGCGTAAAATGATGCCGAGGACGAAAAACGCCGCGTTTGTCGCGGCGTTTTTTACGGAAGGGCTTTCCAGAATCACATTTTGAGGTTTACGGTTTCTCTAGTATTTTTCATACTCACTGTCCAGCTTGTCCGCACCCTCCTTTAGTTCAATCCCGAATCCTTCGGCAGACACCGCCATTTTCATGGGGACTCTCCTTTCCTGAGACGCGGGAGCCTTTTTGTAATGGGCAATCTGAGGGTTTTTTGCCCTGGATAGAGCCTTATTCCCGGTCTGGACCGGACCACTGCCTGCCCACCCTTGATCACCCACGCTAAAGAAGCCGATGGCAACCTGCAGCTGTTCAGCTTGCGAGGCAAGCTCCTCGGCAGTGGAAGCCATCTCCTCCGAAGCGCTGGCATTCTGCTGGATGACCTGATCGAGTTGCTGGATAGCTTTATTAATCTGCTCGGCGCCAGAGTCCTGCTCCTTACTGGCAGCAGAGATTTCCTGGACCAGTTCCGCTGTCCTCTGGATGTCAGGAACCATCTTGGTGAGCAGTTCGCCGGCTCGTTCAGCCACCTGAACACTTGAAGCCGACAGCTCACTGATCTCAGCAGCCGCATTCTGGCTCCGCTCGGCAAGCTTGCGCACCTCTGAAGCAACCACGGCGAACCCCTTGCCGTGCTCGCCTGCACGAGCCGCCTCAATGGCGGCGTTCAACGCCAACATGTTGGTTTGGCGGGCAATCTCTTCGATGATCGAGATCTTGTCGGCGATCTCCTTCATGGCCTGCACCGTCTCTACTACCGCCTTACCGCCGATCTTGGCATCTTCAGCAGACTTGACGGCAATCTTCTCGGTTTGCAGTGCATTGTCAGCATTCTGCCTGATGTTGGACGACATCTGTTCCATGCTTGAGGACGCCTCTTCGGCTGCAGCTGCCTGTTCGGAAGCCCCCTGAGACATCTCCTCGGATGTTGATGACAACATTTGAGAACCACTCGCCACGTTGTCGGATGCAGCCTTTACATTGGTCACCACTTCTACCAGTTTTGCAACCATGTCGAACAGGGCATGCATCAGCTCGTCTTGGTCAGAACGCATCTTCAGTTCAACCTGCAGGTTCCCTTGCGAGACCTCTTTGGCTGCTTCGGTTATCTGTCTGAGAGCCGATACGTTCTGCCCCATTGCATTATTGATCTTTGTAAAATTCCGCGCAATCTCCCGCGTGTCATCATCTTCAGCCGCAACACCGGTATGGATATTGAGATCACCACTTGCAAGCAGTTCCAGGTTGTTAAGAAGCTTATTGACTTCCTCGGTCTGGAACCTGGCCTGTTTATCCGCGACTCGCGACGCCTTCCTGATCGCGGTCAGGTCAGTCACCACTTCAAAAGCGCCAATGACATTACCCTGCTGGTCCTTGAGTGGAACTCCCGAGTAGGCAATATCGAGATTCACCCCAGGAGCGGGATGTGCATCAGTTTCCCCGGAAGCTGGCTGAGAAGTCAATAATGCCTGCTGGCATGCACATTTGTTCGTCTTGCAGTCAGATGTCTTGAAGTGATCATAACACTTGGTCCCGACAACCTGCTGCTGGATTTTCCCGCCAGCTTCCGCACCGAGCTTATTCATGAATTGTACTGTAAAATCCCTGTCGATAATCATGGCCGGTGCCGGCATCACATCAAGAAGGCCAACCAACCGGTCGATGGTTCCATTGACCCCTTCGACGATGCTGCGGAAACCACCTTGATGGCGGGAAGCATCGGCACGGGTGAACAGTTTCCCCTCCATCGCTGCCAGTGAAAGCATATTGGTATCATTCACCAGCCCGTTGATTGCCGTCACCATCCCGGTCATCGCCTGTTGCAGCATTCCGGTTTCGTCCTGTGCGCTGACATCCAGTTCGACAGAGGTATCACCGCTCGCAATCTTGTTTGCTGCCACTATGCATGCATTGACCGGCTTGGCTATGCTCCGGGTCGTTGCCAGCATAGCGATCACGCCGACCAGGAGTGCTGCGATACTTATGGCTACAATCAGAAGAGCGGCTTGTCGTCCCTGTTTTTCTGTCTTGCTCCTGGTAGCTGCATTGAAATCCGTCAGGTCTTTCTTGACACTCCCCAGCTTTTCGCTGATCAGCTTCAGATTTGGCATGGTTTCACTGTGGTAGAGTGCTGCAGCCTGGGCTACTGCCCCTCGTTCAAGCAGTCCTTTGATTGCTACTGCCGACTCATGCAGCTTTCGGTGAGGCTCCTCAATATCCGTTAGCGCTTGTTTGATGGATGGTAATGAGAGTTCGGCGTTCTGTCGTCCAGCACCGTAGTACCATTCGCCGAAAGCACATTTATGCGGATCGGTTTGCACCTTGAGACTTTCAGCCTTGCCCGATATCAACGATGCACTGACGGCGTTCGCCCACGCCAAATGATCCGTTTCTTTCTGCGACAGTTCCACAATCAATTGATTCACGGTATTCATGCTGCCGAAATTCGCAAGCTGTTTATATATGCTGGCAATTCCTACAGTTCCGACCAGCGCCAAAATTAACAACTGCACGCCAAACCCACCAAAAATCTTTTTTCCGATACGCAGATTTTTCCACCAGTTACTCAACATAATGGTCCCCCGAAAAGAGAATATGGTCTGATGGTTTATAACCAATTCAGGCAGCAACCCCCTCCTGAACGGCACTCAGCTCGTCCAGGGTGAATACCTTGTCGATGTTCAGAATCATGATGAAGGTTTCGTTCTGCTTCCCCATCCCTACCAGGAAGTCCGTGTTCAGCTTGGTCCCGATCCGCGGCGCTGGTTCGATGTTCTCCGGCTCCAGCTCCAGCACTTCCTGAACCGAATCGGCCAGAGCCCCTACCACGGCTGTCTCGTTATCCAGCGTTATCTCCAGCACGATGATGCAGGTATCCACCGTCTTTTCTGTCTCGCTCATGCCGAACTTCAGACGCATGTCAACCACCGGAACCACGCTCCCCCGCAGGTTGATCACCCCGCGCATGAAATCGGGCGTCTGCGGCACCTTCGTGACCGTACTGAAATCCAGGATCTCGCGAACCTTGGCCACATCCACCGCAAAGGTTTCGTCATCCAGCTTGAAGGTCAGATACTGCACCGTCTCCGTTATCCTCGCTATGCTCATAAAACCTCCGTACATCGTGCATCTCTACAAATGTGCTGGTTAAGGATTCAAATTCCCTAGAATTTCTCGTATTCGCTGTCCAACTGGTCACTGCATTCTTTAAAATCGAGACCGAACCCCTCCGCACCGACTGCTTTTTTCGTAAAGACTCTTTTTTCCTGAACAACGGGAGATTTTTTGTAATGGGCAATCGGGGAAGCCTTAGCCTGGGATGATCCTTGGATTTCACCTCTTGCTTCGACCTGTGCCATGCTTCGCTCATCTAGACGAAAATAACTGATGTCAACCTGTAACTGCTCAGCCTGCGAGGCAAGCTCTTCGGCAGTGGAGGCCATCTCTTCAGAGACAGAAGCGTTCTGCTGGATCACCTGATCCAACTGCTGGATCGCCTTGTTGATCTGTTCGGCACCAGTATCCTGCTCTTTGCTGGCCGCAGAGATCTCCTGGACCAGTTCCGCTGTCCGTTGAATATCGGGAACCATCTTGGAGAGCAGCTCACCCGCCCGCTCAGCCACCTGGACACTTGAAGCCGACAGGTCACTGATCTCGGCAGCCGCATTCTGGCTCCGTTCTGCCAGTTTGCGCACCTCTGAGGCGACCACGGCGAACCCTTTTCCATGCTCGCCGGCACGAGCCGCCTCGATGGCGGCGTTCAACGCCAGCATGTTGGTCTGGCGGGCAATCTCCTCGATGATCGAGATCTTGTCGGCGATCTCTTTCATGGCCTGAACCGTCTCTTCCACCGCTTTGCCGCCCGCTTTGGCATCTTCCGCCGATTTGACGGCGATTTTCTCGGTCTGTAGGGCATTATCGGCATTCTGTTTCACATTGGACGACATCTGTTCCATGCTGCTTGATGCTTCTTCTGCAGCAGCAGCCTGTTCGCTCGCCCCTTGAGACATCTCTTCTGAGCTTGCTGAGAGTTGCTGGCTGCCAGCTGCAACATTGTCGGCAGCAATCCGGACATTCCCCATAACGACCAAGAGTTTATGTGTCATTGCCGCCAGCGCCCTCATCAATTCATCGAGTTCTGAACGTTCTTTTACCTCCACCAGGAGATTCCCTGCTGCGATCTCTTTAGCAACGTTCGAAACCATGTTCATGGCGCCGATCAACAAGTTCAGATTGTTCTTTATCTCATTGAAATCGCCGTTATAGGTTGCAGTAATCTTTTCAGGGATATCGCCCTTTGCAATTCTCGCGACATACTCTGCTGCAACGTTAAGTGGGATGATAACCGCATCAAGCGTCTTATTTATGCCATCAACGATATGCGCAAATTCCCCTTGATGCCTGGATGCGTCAGCACGGGTATCGAGCTTCCCGTTCACCGCAGCTAGCGAAAGTGCCTCAATATCTTTCATGATCTCTTTGAGTCTCTCGACCATGTTCTGCATGGCGGCGAGTAACTGGCCGGTTTCATCCTGGGCATCAACGTTGATAGTGGAACTGAGATCGCCAACGGCAATGGCTTTGGCGATATTTACGGCAGAGCCAAGGGCGCGTTTGATCCTGTGAGCGACAAAGAACGCAAATAGAAAGATGACGATGGCGCCAACGACTGCACCAATGACGATCCGCCACTTGATCTTGGCCATTTCAGCCTGGACGTCATCAACATAGATGCCACTGCCAACAACCCAGCCCCACTCTCTGACAAGCTTGACGTACGAGACTTTGGGAACAGGCTGGCTTGACCCTTCCTTGGGCCACATATAGTTGACGACACCCTCTCCCTTGTCCTTTGCCAGTGTGGCCATATCCACAAAGATCCGCTTGCCGTTGGGATCCTTATCGTCAGCCAGGTCTTTCCCATCCATTTCCGGCTTAATCGGATGCATCAGCATTTTTGGTTCCAGATCATTGATCCAGAAGTATTCGTTTCCCATGTAGCGAAGATTCTTTACAGCAGCCAAAGCCATTTTCTGAGCATCTGCAGTCCGCAGTTCGCCGCTCTTGGCCTTGCCTTGGTATTCCTCAATGAGCTTATACGCCACCTCAACCACATTGCGGGTTGAGGTGATTTTCTCTTCCATCATGTTCTTTTCTACAAGCGGTAAAAAATAGAATAAAATGCCAAATAGAAATAAAGCGATTGTAACAACAGAAACGCTGAGTATTTTTGTAAGTATTTTCCAGTTTTTAAACTTTAACAGTTCCATTTCATATTCTCCTTGCTTAACAATAATATGTTTCTATATTACGCTATAACATTATACTGTTTTGGACTTAATACTTAATCGGCATCACCATCTTTAACTTTAGCCCAATTATTTAACGATAATCGTTATATAAAGAATAAAAAACGGCGTCATGGAGCCCATGACGCCGCCTATTCATTTTAGATTTTCGCTTATGATCAGATAACCGTTGCTGCCGATCACCAGCAACTGCAAACTAAGCCGCGATCCCCTCCGAAACGGAACTCAGCTCGTCCAGGGTAAAGACCTTGTCGATGTTCAGAATCATGATGAAGCTCTCGTTCTGCTTCCCCATCCCTACCAGGAAGTCCGTGTTCAGCTTGGTCCCGATCCGC
>WKKR01000009.1 GCA_009684525.1 Geobacter sp. | reverse complement strand
TGCTCCCACGGACCAAGCTCCAGTGCCCCTCCCGTTATGGCTTGGATGTTTATTCCTTGTGCAGCTTCACGCTCACCAGAAAGCGATCGTTATCGCAAAAAAACGGTATGGCGAGGCTCTGTTTGTCGCTGACAAAATCCAGGGTGTATTCAGCTCCGAATATGACGGTAGGTATGGAGAGATGGATATCCATTCCCCCCTTGGAGAGCAGATGTTTCATGTCTCCACCCAGCATATTGGCAATCTCTCCCATGGCATCATTCACGTCGTCGCACATTTCAGTCACTTCGATGCCGAGCATGTTTGAGGTAATCTTCGTGGCGAGAGAGACCGGACAATGAACAGATACGATACCTGTGTAAGAACCTGCCAGTCCCACCATACTGGTGACGGTTGCGTGAAAATGCGTAACCGGCTCCTTCAGTGGATAGTCTTCTGTCGTCTCGAGCATGACCATGGTGGAAAAAACCTTCTTGGTGATCTCGATGATGTAGTTCTTGATAGCTTCTTCAGAAAGATGCGTTCCCGTAACAATCGATTCGTCAAGAGACATACTGTGCAACCCCTCCCTGGTCCGTTCATTGACATGATGGATGCTACCGGACAATTCTAACAAAGAATTTGAGATAATATAGTGGGAAATTTGATGCACTCTTTATGTCGTGATCGGTAGTTCAATGACAAAGACCGTTCCTTTGGGAAAATTGTCTTTTACGCGAATGAATCCGTTGTGGTCGGATATGATGGTGTTGACAATGGCAAGCCCTAATCCCGTCCCTGCCTTTTTTGTGGAGAAGTAGGGTTCGAAAAGTCTTTGCCGGTCTTCAGGGGTAATGCCGTGACCTGTATCGGCAATGGTGCAGATGGCAATGTGCAGATCATGGTTTTGTGATGTCGTCAGAACGACCTCTCCGGTGCCATTCAGCGCAGCAACGGCGTTGTCGAGCAGGTTGATGAAAACCCGCTTTATCTGATCTCTGTCAAGCAACAACGGCGGCATGTCGTTGTCGGGAGTGAATGAGAATTGAATGGTTCGATGCGCTTCCTGAAACAGGGTAAGTGCCTCGCGGATAATCTCGTTGATATTATTGACCGATGGATGAGCAGCAGGCATCCGGGCAAAATTGGAAAATTCATCAACGAGCGATTTGAGCTCGTCCACTGACGTAACAATCATGGCTGTGCATTGGTCGAACACGGGTTCTTCTGCGCTGAATCGGCTTAAATAGCGCTTACGAAGGCGCTGGGCAGATAACTGGATAGGCGTGAGTGGGTTTTTGATTTCATGGGCAATCCTGCGGGCGACTTCTCGCCATGCTGCCATACGCTGGGCCTTCATCAGCTGGGTTAGATCATCGAACACGACTACTGTCCCGACAAATTCATCGTTGTCGTCACGCATGATCGTGAGGCTGATCAGGAGGGTCGCCTGCGACTCCCGAAGTGGAATGGTGACCTGCTTCCTGATCGAGTCCTGCTTGGACATTACCAGATCCCGTAGCATCTCTTTCACGATATCGAGGTGGGTGGCTTTGAGGATTTCGCGGAAATTTCTGCCGGATATGTCGGACATCTGGATATTCAGGAGCCGTTCGGCTGATTTGTTGATGGTGGTGATGACGCCGCCCTTGTCGACCGAAATGACGCCTGCAGTGACGTTTTTGAGAACGATTTCCATGTAGCGGCGTCTCTGTTCAAGCTCCTGATTGCTGCGAATAACCTCGTCGGTGGTCCTTTTGAGCTGCTGCTGGTTGATGCGCAGATCTTCGGTCATTTTGTTGAATGAAGAGATCAGCATGCCGATCTCATCATTCCTCTTTTCTCCCAGATGGACTTCCAGGTTTCCTTCGGCGACCTGCCGGGTAGCCATGGCAAGTTCCTGAATCGGGTCGGTGAGGTTCCTGGCCAGATAGAGCCCGAACCAGACCGCGAGGAAAACGATCACGATGGTTATCAGGAAAAGGGTCAGGATATAGCCGGTCGCAATGGGATTTTTGAGGATCTTCAGCTGCCGGAATTCTATGTACGAAGTGGTAATCTCCTTCATCTTGCTGACCAGCGAATAGGGGACGTAGTAGTTTACGACGATGACCCCGACAACATCTGCCTGATTCCAGGTGGAGTAGATCGGGACGATGCCCCGGATAAGATCCGCCTTGCCGACGGCATTGACGCGAGTCAGCTCCTTCCCGCGCAATCCCACGTTGATATCTTCCGATGAAGGATTGGTGAATTCGCCCAGGGGCAAGCGGGGGTTCGTGGCACGGGTCAACTCTTCACGCTGGGCTGAGAACACCTCGACAATACTCAAGTTGTATTCTTTCTGTTTATTGCGGATGAGTTCCTTGAGCTGGGGGAGTTTTTCATCGTTGAGCAGTTTCTGCTGTTTGATCTGATTGCTGATCTGCCGGCCATAATAGAGTGCATTGGCTGCCGAGGTCTTGTAATAGGTCTGGGCAACTTCCATCGACTCGTTCAGCGAGGTCTCCACCTGCTTGTTGAACCAGTTCTGGATGCTGTTGACGATGAATCCTGCTGAGACAAAGAAGAGCAGCATGGTTGGGATGAGCGAGAGCCCGACAAACGCGATGACCAGTTTCGTCCGCAATTGAGCGCCGATAAGGCTTCGTCTGCTCTCCAATAGCATTTTTGCGATGTTGCGGACAATCAGGTAGATGAGCAGGATGATCAGGAGGATGACGAGATTAATGATCCCGAATATGATGATGTTGCTCGACAGAGGGGCATCGGTAGAGAGTTTTGAAAGGTGGATTTCCGTATAGGTCAGGGCAAAGATGAGTAGCAGGGAGATGGAGATGATGATCCATTCCCGCTTGCGCTTGCGCGCTTCTTGCGGAGGGAGAGCTGTCTTCATGGGCCTCTTTCCGGTGGTCTGCCGCATGGTTGCGTCGCACTACTTTAGATCATTGAGACCCCGTTGACAAGGGCGATTGACGGCAGATGCGAGGCTGCAGGCGGATTTGGGACAGGGCACTGTGGGGCGGTTTCCGTCTGCGACCAGTTCCAGGGGGCGGAATACCGCACCAGTTACAAACGTCCGGAGCGGATAATGGCGATGACCCACCAGAAACCGATGAGGCCTGCGATGGAATAACCGAGGAAGGCGAAAATGGGGAATCCCATCAGTTTGGGACCCTTGTCGATCTGCATGACAATGGATGAACCGACGATCAGGGCGGCGATGATCAGGCTCGATGAGAGGCGGTTGACGGATTTGTCCAGTTCTTTGATGAAGCGGTCCAGCCCGCGGTGCTCCAGGTCGATCTTGAACTTGTTGCGGTTGATCCTGGTGAGAAATTCCTTCAGGTCTCTCGGGAGGTGGCGGGCCAGGTAGAGATAGGGCTTCAGGCTGTCCAAGAGAGATACCGTAATGTTGCGGGGCGACATCCGTGCCTTGATGGCCCCCTCGATGAACGGCCGCAGATGGGCCACCATGTCGAATCGCGGGTCCAGCTCCCTGCCCATCCCTTCGACCGTGACCAGTGTCTTGATCAACAGCATCAGGTCTGCCTGGACCCGTATCTGGTGGGTATTGATGATGTCGATGAATTCCAAGAAAAGACGGCTGACCTCGATCTCCTGGAGGGGGATTTCATAGTAGCTGTCGATGAATTCGGCAATATCCCGGCGCAGAACTCGCGGGTTCAGGTTTTCGGCAATGTCCCCTGACTGGAGGAGCAAAGAGATGACCTCTTCCACGTCTCTCTTGATGACGGCGATCATGATGTCCAGGAGGTAATTTTTCAGCTGCTCGTCGAACCGGCCGACCATGCCGTAGTCGAGGAGGCAGATCACATTGTTTCGGAGGATGAAGACATTTCCCGGGTGTGGATCCCCATGGAAAAAACCATCCACCAGCACCATCTTGATGATGGCGTCGGCCCCACGTCGGGCGATCTCCCTGGTGTCGAGCCCGGCATCCTGAAGGGCCTGGAGATCGGAGACCTTGATCCCGTTGATAAACTCCAAAGTGAGGATGCCCCGCGAGGTCACGTCCCAGTAAACCTTGGGAAAGTAGAGGGTGGTATCGCCTGTGAAATTACCGGCGATTTTCTCGATGGTGTGCCCTTCGCGGGTGAAATCCATCTCTCGTCTGATGGTACGTGCAAATTCCCGGACCAGGGGGACCGGTTCATACATTTCCGTGTTGGGGAGGTGCCGCTCGACCAGTTGCGCCAGCCCCAGCAGTGCGTCGATGTCCGTTTCCACCAGCTCGACGATGCCGGGCCTGCGGACCTTGATCACCACCTCTTCGCCCGAGAGGAGGACTGCCCGGTGAACCTGGGCAATGGAGGCTGCAGCGATGGGGACCGGATCGACGGAGGCAAACAGCTCTTCGATCTCTCCCCCCAATTCCAGGCGGACCTGCTCCTGGATCTCGGCAAAGGAGAAGGGGGGAACCATGTCCTGGAGCTTGGTGAACTCCTGGACGTAGGACCGAGGGATGACGTCGGGACGGGTGGAGAGAAGCTGCCCCAGTTTGACGAAGGTCGGGCCCAACTCCTCCAGGGCAAGGCGCATCCGTTCCGGGGGGGAAAGAGCCGCGATGTTCACCGCCGGGCGCCGCAGGAACCGTCGCCCCCGTGCCGCCATGTTTGTGATGTTCAGATACTCCAACAGATGGTCGAATCCATACTTCAGCAGGATTCGGATGATCTGGCGGTAACGTTTGATGGTGCGGATATTCCGGTTGAGCTGGATGAGGTTCAGCATGGTATCCCGTTTACTGGTCCGACTGGCGTTTTTCCAACTCTTCCACCCGCTTCAACAGCTGTTCGTAATCTTCACGGGGGACGAGACCAACTTTATCCAATACCTTTTTCACTTCCTGTTCCGCAACCTCTGCGACCTTGCCCCTGCTATCCTTGGCAAGGCTTTGCAGCTTTTCCAGCAAGACCTTTCCCTCTTCCTCGCTTACCTTGTACCGCTCCTTCAGGTCGGTAACCAACTCCTCCGCCATTTTCTGCGAAACGGCAAGGGCTCCAAGTCCTGACAAAAATGCCTTTTCGATGAGTTCGAACATGAGATGCCTCCTTCTGCACGGGATATTTACTCAATGATTATACATCTAAAGGTAGCATGAAACCGCTGAAATACAACCGGCATAGTCA
Source organism: Geobacter sp. (assembly GCA_009684525.1). Taxonomy (NCBI): domain Bacteria; kingdom Pseudomonadati; phylum Thermodesulfobacteriota; class Desulfuromonadia; order Geobacterales; family Geobacteraceae; genus Geobacter; species Geobacter sp. Next base: position 6,514 of record WKKR01000009.1, on the reverse strand, counting down.
GCAGTGCAGCTGCCGCCTTATTTACGAAGCAACCAGAGGATGAGGCTCAGGAGAAGCGAGAGTAGAATGGAGGTTGCAAGGGGGAAATAAAAGGTGAAGTTTTCCTTCTTGATAGTGATGTCGCCGGGGAGTCGTCCCAGCCAGGGGATCTTGCCGGCGAAAACGAGGATACCTCCCACAGCGACGACGATGAGAACGATGATGATGAGGGTCTTGCCGAGTTCGGGCATTCAGGACCTCCGCGCGGAGGGGAGGTAGCGGTCACGTTCGCTGTAGATACAGCCGCAGTACTGTTGCCGGTAGAGCCCCATCTCCTTGGAGAGCCGTATCCCCTCCTGCCATCCGCCCCGGAAGTCGGCATAGAAAAATGCGATGCCGTACCGTTGGGCCAGTTCGTCCCCCAGCCGCCTGATCTCTTCATGTTGCTGGTAGCGGCTGTAGAGGAGCGTCGAGGTGAAGGCGGTGTATCCTTGCCGTGCTGCAAAGGCTGCCGTTGCTTCCAGCCGGGATGCGTAGCAGTAACGGCAGCGACTGCCCGGATCCGCTGCCACGGCGGCCAGAAATTCATCGAGCCGGTACTCTTCGCGGTAGTGGACCTCAAGGCCGGTCTGGCCGGCAAAATCCCTGACCGCTTCCAGGCGTCGTTGGTATTCCTGGTAGGGATGGATGTTGTGGTTATCGAAGTAGCCGGTAACGGTAATCCCCCGGTTGCGGAGTTCCTTGACGGGAAAGACCGCGCACGGGCCGCAGCAGATATGCAGGAGAAGGTTCATATAACCGCTCCGTTGGGGGCCATGACTTCACTGGCCAGTCGCAGGGAAACCTTGCGCCCGGTAGCAAGAGCATGATGCACTATCCGGTCCAGCGTGTCAATCAGGCTCGGGATGTCGCGCCGCGCATGCCGCAAGAGGTAGTCGACCACCTCGTCCGGAAAAACCATCTGCCGGTCCAGCGCAAGCTTCTGCATGATCATGCGGCGGGAGCTGTCGTCCGAGACGTCGATATGGGCCACCAGTCCCCAGAGCAGTCTGGATGTCAGGTGATCATCCAGGTTCGGGAGCTCCTTGGGAGGGTAGCGGCCGGTAATGACCATGGGTCTGCCGGTCTGGTAGTAATCGTTGAAGAGCTGCCAGAGCGCAATCCGCAGGTCGTGATCCGCAGGGATCAGATGCAGGTCATCCACCAGCAGGGCAGGCGCCTCGCGGAAAACCTCGTCGCCCGGATTGCCGGTTCCCACGCAGCGCGCCGGGAGGGTGGCCGAGTCGGGTGTTCCGAACGTCAGGCAGGGAACGGTTTTCCCGGTCCTTTCTCCAAGGGCATCTGCCAGGGCCATGAGCAGATGGGTCTTGCCGGAACCTTCAGGGCCGTGCAGGTAGAGGAGGTTTTCGCCGCTTGTCGGCTCCAGCAGGCGCAGGGCAAAGCGATAGGCTGTCTCGTTGCCGGAGCAGACGACAAAGTTGGCAAGGCTGAAGCGGGGCGTTACAGGAAAATCAAAGGGGAGCTGCATGTCAGAAAAGACTCTCCTGGGAGGAGGTGGGGTGTATTCGGCCGAAGTGGCGGTAGGCCGCAGCAGTGGCAACCCGTCCCCGGGGGGTCCGGTTGAGGAACCCCTGCTGGATCAGGAACGGCTCGATGACGTCCTCTATGGTGCCGCTTTCTTCGCAGATAGCGGCAGAGAGGGTGTCGAGCCCCACAGGACCTCCCCCGAACTTGTCGATAATCGTCAGGAGCACGGTCCGGTCCATCTGGTCGAATCCCATCTCGTCGACTTCGAGGAGCAAAAGGGCATCCATGACGACCTTTTCAGTGATGATTCCATCGGCCTTTACCTGGGCAAAGTCGCGAGCCCGGCGGAGCAGTCGGTTGGCAATCCGCGGGGTTCCCCTGCTCCTGCCGGCCAATTCGAGCGCCCCCTCCTGGTCGATCTGGATCCCCAGGATGCGGGCCGAACGGGTGATGATCGTTGCCAGTTCCTCATTGGTGTAGAATTCCAGCCGCGAGATAACCCCGAAGCGATCCCTGAGCGGAGAGGAGAGAAGCCCTGCCCGGGTCGTGGCTCCGACCAGGGTGAACTTGGGCAGATCCAGCTTGATGGTCCGGGCGCTTGGCCCCTGGCCGATGATGATATCGAGCTGGAAATCCTCCATGGCGGGATAGAGTATCTCCTCGACCACGTGGGAGAGGCGGTGGATCTCGTCGATGAACAGGACGTCGTGCTGCTCCAGGTTCGTGAGGATCGCCGCCAGGTCGCCGGGGCGCTCGATCACCGGACCCGAGGTCGATTTGATGTTCACCCCCATCTCGCAGGCGATGATGTTGGCAAGCGTTGTCTTTCCCAGGCCGGGCGGCCCATAGAGGAGAACATGGTCAAGTGCTTCGTCGCGGCGCCTGGCGGCATCGATGAAGACGCGCAGGTTCCCCTTGGCCTTTTCCTGGCCGATATACTCCTCCAGCGCCCTGGGGCGAAGGGACGTTTCGACGAACAGGTCGTCTTCGGTTATGTCGGGAGCTATCATCCGGGTCATCTGGTCCGATATCCGTGGGGTTCTATTTCATCAGGGTCTTGAGCGCCTGCTTCAGCACCGTTTCCATGGACGCATCAGGCGGTATTTCCAGGTCATCCAGGGTTTTGCGTACCTGTGCTTCCTTGTAACCCAGGTTCACCAGGGCCGAGGCGACATCATCGCGCAGATCCGCCGCACCTGCAGCAGTTGCCTGCTCTCTGGCCGGAAGCGGGACGCTCAACCGGGCGATCTTGTCTTTCAGCTCCAGGACCAGCCGCTCGGCAGTTTTTTTCCCGATGCCTGGGATGGCGGAAAGCCGGGCGAGATCCCCGCGGGTCAGTGCGGCGGCAAGATCCTCCACCTGGCAGTTGGAGAGGATGTCGCGCGCCAGTTTCGGCCCGATCCCCGAAACCGTGATGAGCAGCTGGAAGCAGAGCTTTTCGCCGGCCGTGCGAAAGCCGTACAGATGGATCGCGTCTTCCTTGACGTGTGTGTGGATGTGCAGGGTTGTGGTCCCCCCTTCGTCGGGGAGCTCAAAATAGGTTGAAAAGGGGATCTGCACGCGGTAGCCGACGCCGCCGACATCAATGATCACGCTGTCAGGGCCCTTATGGGCGATGCGGCCGGTGAGGAGCGCGATCATGGGCGTCTCGTGAGGCTGCGCATCCCTGCGGAGTTGGCATGGCAGATGGCAATGGCCAGGGCATCCGAGGCGTCGGCCTGGGCGATTTCCGGGAGGTTGAGAAGTATCTTCACCATCTGCTGGACCTGTTCCTTGGCCGCTCGCCCGTGTCCGACCACGGCCTGTTTGACCTGCAACGCCGAATATTCGAAGATAGGCAGGCCCGCATCCGCTCCGGCGACAATGGCGGCACCGCGGGCCTGGCCGAGCTTGAGGGCGCTCTGCACGTTCTTGGCGAAGAAGACCTGCTCGACAGCCATGGCATCCGGCTGGTAGGTCCGGATGATGTCGGTCAGGCCACGGTAGATCTGTAGAAGTCTGGTGGAAAAGTCTGCCGTAGTATCGGTGAACAAGGCACCATTGTCAAGGTGGAGCAGGCGGTTGCCTTCAGAGCGGATGATCCCGTAGCCGGTGATGCGTGAACCGGGGTCGATGCCGAGAACTTTCATGCGATTGTATTTCCCAAGGGGCAACGAAAAAGGGGAGCCAGCGGCTCCCCTGTGGCTCACATCATCTTTTCCATCTCTTCCGTGGAGATGTCGAAGTTCGCATAGACGTTCTGTACGTCGTCATTATCTTCCAGCCTTTCCATCAGTTTCAGCATGCTCTCTGCCGGCTTGCCTTCCAGTTTCATCAAGGTCTGGGGGATCATGGTGACTTCAGCGGATTCGTAGGTAAAGCCCGCCTTCTCCAGTGCTTCGCGCACTTCGATGAATGCTGAGGGTTCGGTGATAACCTCGTATTGCTCGTCTTCTTCGCTCACGTCCTCTGCCCCGGCTTCCAGGGCAGCTTCGAAAAGCTTCTCGAATTCAACGGAAGTGTTGAAGACGATGAGCCCTTTCTTGTCGAACATCCAGGAGACGCAGCCGGTTTCCCCCATATTGCCGTTGCACTTGGTGAAGATGCTGCGGACATCGGAAACGGTCCGGTTCCGGTTGTCGGTCATCACCTCGACCAGCACCGCCACGCCGCCGGGGCCGTAGCCTTCGTAGGTGATCTCTTCGTAGATGACCCCTTCCATCCCGCCGGTTCCCTTTTTGATGGCGCGTTCGATGTTGTCTTTGGGCATGTTCTCGGCTTTGGCCTTGTCAATGGCGGTCCGCAGGCGCGGGTTGGCTGCGGCGTCGCCGCCCCCCAGCTTGGCAGCAACAGATATCTCCTTGATCAGCTTGGTAAAAACCTTGCCCCGCTTTGCGTCGGCTGCACCCTTTTTGTGTTTGATGGTGCTCCATTTATTATGTCCTGACATTCCCCGGCTCCTTGTCAAAAGATCAGAAAATACGTGAGTATCCAACGAAAACCGCAGAATACTAGCATGGGAAAAACTGCCTTGTAAAGTCAGAAAAATGCCGCTAGACTTATCACCGTTGTCCATATCCCCGGAGGAGTCATTCCATGGAAGCATCTATGAAGCATCGCGGAGGTCGCGTGTCGCCTGTACGGCACCTTCTCGTATTGATTGCATGGGGTGTCGTGGCGATTGCGATCGCCGGACTGTCCGGGTGTGCCGTAACGAAGCATGTGCCACAATCGCTGCCTCCCATCATGACCCAGGACGAACTGCAGCGACCGTATGTCAAGCTGGGCGCTCTGGAGTACAGCCGCTCGCGGATCGGTTCCGTTGAGGGCTTGACCACGCAGGATTATGAATGGGCCTATGGAGAACTGCGCGAAGGTGCCCGGCGCCTGGGTGCAGATGCAGTCATTCTCCCCGAGGTCCGGGTGGAGCAGTCCACATACCTGCTCTTCCCCTCCGGCGAAATCAAAGCCAAGGGTATTGCCATCCAGTTCCGCTGATGAGGAGGGCAATCCTTGACGCCCCTCCCTTCACAGTTCTTGCCCCTCTCCGTTCCTGAAGCATTTTTCGTTCACTCCGGCTGCGGGATATCCCTCTCTATTTATAGAAAAGGCGTTCTGCAATTGCTGTAATGCCCTGTTTTTATCCTGCCTGCATCGTACGTTATTCTGTTTTGGCGCTGTTCTCGGTTTGCCCTATCCGGATGCCCTCCAAGTCTGTAAATCTCCATTCGAGCCCTTCCCATGGCTGCAATGCAGCACTTTTTGTGCGCAACCGACCCCTGTTTTGTATAAATTTGTTTTATGGCTATGCAAATATGATTAATGCGAAATTGTTCAGGTGTATTACTTGCGCAACATACTGATATCGCGAAAAACAAAATGGTATTGCGCAGGGAATTCAAAAATATTCTTGACACAAATAAAACGGCGTGTTAAAAAAATATAAAATCAAAAATGGCCGATTGTAGAACAGAGCTTGAATATTCGTGAAATCGACAGGGTGCCATGACGAGAGACAAAAGCACATATTCGGTGCAGACCGTGGAAAAGGCGCTGGATCTCCTTGAGGCCCTCACCGATGAAACCCCTCCGCCGACCCTCCCCAATCTTGCCGAACGTTTGGGGTTGAGCCGGAACAAGGTGTTTCGTCTGTTGGCCACTCTTGAGAGCCGTGGTCTGGTGGAGCGGGAAGAGGGGAGCGGGGTCTACCGCATCGGGCTCAGTTCCGTGGCTCTGGCGCAACGCTTCATCAGCAGCGCGAGCCTCATCAAGCATGCACATCCGGTCATGGAGGAGTTGGCCCGCAAGCATGACGAGGCCATCTACCTGACGGTCTTGCTGGGAGACGAGGTTCTCTTTCTCGATATGGTGGATAGTCTGCAGAACGTCAAGACGACCCCCATGGTGGGAAAGCGGTTTCCGTTTTTTACCAATGCCGCCGGTAAGGTTCTCAAGGCGCTTGAGTCGCAGGAGCTTCTGGAGAAGCTCTTCAAAAGGCGCGGCAGGCGGAAGGATCTGCCCGACCTGGTTGCCCTCGGATCCGAGCTACATGCGATCAGGGAAAAAGGCGTTGCCGTTGATCAGGGGGGGTTGGGTGAAGGGGTGGTAAGCGTTGCGGTAACTATCCGTGATTATGCCGGAAAGGTGATCTGTGCGCTGGCCATGATGGGCCCGTCGTTCAGGATGCTGACCGACCGGATAGAAAATGAGATTATCCCTTCCTTGCAGGAAGGGGCAGAAGTCCTGTCGATGAAGTTCGGTTATGCCCGGTTTTGAGGAAGACGCAGGGATGTACGGAGTCATCATAACGGGAAAGGAGGGGACGAGACAAGCACAAACGCCAAGGGAAGGCATGGAGCGGGACGCCGCACCATAATGTTTTGACCTTACCAAGAAAGGAGTAACTACCATGGCTGAGAAGCAGTATGACTGGGGCGCAATCGCCAAAAACCCTAAGTTTGTCGAACTACATCGCAAGAAGACGGTGTTCCTGTTCGGCTGGTGGATCTTCTCCACCGTGTACTATTTC
>WKKR01000008.1 GCA_009684525.1 Geobacter sp. | reverse complement strand
TTATGGGAAATCTCCGTTTTCCCCTTGACTTTACTTATCATGGATGTCCCCCGAATTCACCAAGGTGAAATCGGTATTGTGTCCCCCGAATTCACCCCCCCGAATTCACCCCTAAGGACACTTACCAGTCACCAATTTTGCTATTCCTGGTTTGTCCAGTGGGTTCGGTTCCCACCCCATGGTATTCCTTTCCCAGTCACGAAGTTGACGCTCTGGAATCAGTAACTTGTGAGGTATTTCAATGGTTTTTTCATTGAATCGATTTATGACATTAAACTCAATGTCTATGCCTCGATCTCCCTGATAACTCTCAAAAATGGCAAATCTCTTTGGGCTTGATCCAGCCTCTTTTCGCAGTCGTTCACTTTGTTCTGGAGTAAGTCGGAAAATATAGGGGGTATATTTGTTCTTTCTGCACCGGCGATCCAGGTCGATCAGCTGCTGCTGCTCGGTCGTTAGGGTCAGAACTGTCACCTTTCCCTCGGGGAATCGTCCTGCTTTAAGCATATATCCGTCTGCGTAAGCGTTCACGGCCACAAACAGGAAAGCTATCGCCATGAAATTTCGCATAATTCCTTCTTTCTTCATGTTCTCGCTCAACGATTTCGGCGCATGATCGGGGGACACAATACCCATTATGCATAATCGCGGGACACAATACCCATTATGCTGACTTAGAGGGCCTTCCTGCGGGCTTTATCTTCAACTCACGTCCCGTCAGGTTTTCAATCGCGCGGGTTTCCGGGGGCTGGCATCCAGGATGGCAACGTGACTCTCGAACTATCAACTTCAAAACCCAGCCCCACAGGCTTTCCGCAGTTTACTGAGAAGTACTACACCACCTCCTGCCGTTTGGCAACGGGTTTTTCTGGCAAAAGTATCATATTTACAGTCACATGCTGGTCAGTTCCATACCGGTATCTGTCATATCAAAGGCTTGTGACAGCACATTCTGCCCAGATTCCAAATATGGCATTGTTTGCATCACGCTAACTGACATTTTTTCATGAGCAGCATGGTGTTCTCTTCCCAAATATTACGGCCTGGAACGGGCGATCCGCGCAGCCGCTCTCGGCGGAAAGGTGCCCGGACGCAAAAAAGGCGCGGAAGCCGTAGCTCCGTGCCTTTTGCACGTCTGGTATGTTGCTGCTGAAAGCCCGCCCGGAGGCGTTCCGGACGAGGGGATTCGGGGGACATCCATGCAATTAAAGGCCGCCCCCAAAATGAGTATTACGTCCCCCAAATACCCAGCGTTACCTGAGGTCAGGGCATACGATTCACGCCTTGACGATCCTGATCCGATCCAGCCGCATCTCGCCGATCCCCCGTTTGAAGGCAGCCACCGTGATCGGGATCTCTTCGGGCCGCATGCCGAACAGGGTGGTGGCGTAGGCGTCGGCTGCGACGATGTCGGTGGAGGCGATCACCTTGTTGAGCACCTTGACGTCCTTCAGGTTTCCCCCGAGCGGGCCGTGGGCCGTCAGGATGCGCGTGGCGTCGATGACGGTGAGATGGCTCTTGAAGACCGCATTGATGTCGGCCAGCGCCACATCAATCTGCTTGTGGATGCTGCCGCGATTCCCCCCCATGATCCCCATGACGTTCTTGAGGCCAAGGGTCAGTTTCGCCAAGCCGTGGTGTTTCGCCACCGGCACATTGATGTAGACGTCGGCGGAAAGCGCCTCGCCATACAGCTCCCACTCCCGGAGGGCCTTGCCGTTCAAGGTCACCTTCTTGAAGCGCTCGTCCTCCAGGTATTTGACCTCAACGTTTTTCAGCCCCTTCAGAATCGGTTCTATGCCGCTGTTGACGTAGCAGCGTCGCTCGTCGTTGCAGGTCCGGTCGAAGACCTTGACCCGCTTCGCCCCAGCGGCAAGGGCCTCTTCCACCAGGGCACGCACCACCTGGGGATGGGTGTTCGCCCCCTGGGACGCATTCCGGTCCCAGCCCATGTTCGGCTTCACCACCACCACGTCGTTCTTCTTGACGAAACGTTTCATCCCTCCCAGCGCTCCGACCGCCTCGCGGGTGATCCGGGCATAGTCCTTCCCCTCGGCGATCGCCACCACCGGCCCCGGTGCTGCCAACAGTTCCTGTGGCGACAGTTGCGCGGCAAGAGTCGCCAAGCCAGCGGTTTTCAGGAATGCGCGTCGATCCATATCCCCTCCTGTCGTTTTACGCTTCTTTTTTCACTGCCTTCAGAAAGACCACGTAGGCGCCTTCGCCTCCCAACTGGCGCGGCGCAGGAGCAAATTCGGCCACCATTCCCTTCCCCTGTTCGCGCAGCCAGCCTGCAACTGCGGTCAGGAGCACCGGTTCGGCGGGCGAATTGTTCCCCTTGCCGGTGATCACCAGCACGGCCTGCTGCCCCCGCCGGTAAGCACCGCCAATGAAGGCGGCCAGGCTCTGCAGCGCCTCTTCACGGGTCAGACCGTGCAGGTCAAGTTCCAGGTCGATGCGGATGAGCCCCCGCTGCAGCTGGCGAAGCCGGTTGACGGCAACCCGGCGCCCCCCCTTTTCACCCGGCGGAAGTTCGTCGGAAAAGCGGACATCGAGCTTGAGGCTCTTCACCGTATCCAGGAAGAGCCTGCGCTCCTCCACCGGGACCTGGGGCGATACCGGCCCGTCAGGGGCCGGAGCCTTCCTCCTCTCCATCTCCCCCGTACCTGCCGGCCTGACCCGTTTCAGACCGGCCATCTCCCGAAGGAACAGGGCATCGTCGTCCAACTCGCTCTTCTCCACGCCTTTCGCGGGGACAAGTGGAGCAGGTGCAGGCGGAGCAGCCTGTTCCACCTGCAGCCCCTTGATGGCGGAAAAGGGCCGTGCAGAGAACTCCTTGGCCTTTGCCTTGACCGTTTTTCCCTTCTTGCGGGTCATCAGTCCTTGGCCACCAGAATGATCTCGATGCAGCGGTTCTTTGCCTGCCCCTCGCGAGTGTCATTGTCGGCAACCGGCTTGTACTCGCCGTAGGCCACCGCCGCCAGATTGAGCGGATCGATCCCCTGCTGCTGCAGATAGCGCGTGACATTGATGGCCCTGGCCGCCGACAGTTCCCAGTTGGTCGGATACTTTTTGGCCAGGTTGCCGACGATCGGGTTGTTGTCCGTGTGCCCCTCGATCCTGATCGCCTTGTCCTGCACCCCTTTGAGGATATCGACCACCTTCTGCAGGACCACCAGACCCTCGGGCTTGACCTCGGCCTTGCCGAGATCGAACAGGATCGCGTCAACCATGTTGACGGTCAGCTTCCCCTTGAGTTCGGAGATGGTGACCTGCCCCTGGGAGATCTCGTTTTTCATCTTGTCCATCAACTGCTCATAGGTCTTGCTCACCTCCTGGACCTTTTCCTCCTTGGCCTTCTGGAGCGTGGCGATCTCCTGCTTCAACCGGCCGTTCTCCGTTTCCAGGTCGGCCACCTTCTGGCGCAGGTCGGCAATGTTCTTGGACAGGGTATCGGACTTGGCCTTCAGGACATCGTTCAGGTCCTTGTTGTCAGCGGCCAGTCTTTCCTTTTCAGAGGTCAGCGTTGACACGTTGTTATTGAGCTTGGCAATCTCTGCCTTCAGGCCATCATTCGCCGTGGTGAGATCGGCATATTTCTGCTTGAGATCGGCAAGTTCGCTCCCCAGATGGGTCGCTTCCTGCTCCTTCAACTGGTATTTGCCGCTGGAGACGCAACCGCCGAGGGCAAGGGAGAGGACCGCCACCAGAATGAGAAGACGCTGCAGTGTGTTCATGTTTGTTCTCCTTTCACGAATAGAGGTACCACGTGATAAAGCCCGATGCCAGGACCAGGGCGGACGGGATGGGAAGACGGCGGAAGACTGTGCCGAAATCCGCATTGAAGTATTCTCCGGACAGGATCAGGCAGAGATGCAAGGGAGAGAGCATCACCCCGCAGAACCCACTGCCGAAGGCCAGCGCCAGAAGCCCCGGACCGACTACCCCCCCCTCGCTCATGAGCGGGAGCAGGAACGGGAAGGTGATCCCGACAAAGGCCACGGTAAGGCCGGTCATCATGCCGGCCAGGAAAGGGATCGCCATGATGAGCGGCAGCATCGGCAGGCCGCTGCCGGCAAGAAAGTCCGAAACCCCGTGCAACGCGCCGGTCGCCTCAAGGGTCTCCTGGAAGAGAAGTACACCAGCCACCAGGAAAACCGCCTTGAACGAAACGCTCTCCCGGAGCGTCTCAACGATCCGCGCCGGCGTATAGCGGTGCCAGAGCAGAAGGACCAGCACCGCGCCTCCCAGGGCCAGCCCCGGATTGACGCGAACGATCACCACCAGGACCAGGGCCAGCACGATGGGAGAAATGGCCAGTACAAACGTTATCGCCGACCGAAGCGGCGCTTCGCCCCGCGAAACAACCCCGTCGGACGGCACGCCGCGGAAGCAGAAAAAGACCCCGACGAGAACGACCGCCACGGCATAGGGTGCATGGGCAAGGGCAAGATCGCGGAAACTGCGGCCGGTCATCCCCGAAACCAGGATGATGCCGGGGTAGAGCGGAGAGACATACTCCCAGATGTGGCGATACCAGTAGTTGATGAACGCCTTCTGCTCTCCCTGGATCGCCAGCCCCTCGGCAGCTTCCGCCACCATGGGAGCGGAAAAGACCGCGCCGCCGACCGACGGCAGAAGCCCGATGGTCGCCGGCATGGCTGCCATCACGAATCGGCGGTCAGGGAAGATCCCGGCAACGCTGGTCACCATCTCCCGCATGGTGCCGGTCCGCCGCATGATGTTCTCCATGATCATGGTGCAGATCAGCATGCTGGTCATCTCCAGGGCACGTGGTGAGAACAGTGCCAGGTAGACCCCTTTGAGAAAGAGCGCAGGTGGAGTGACATAGAGGAGTGCCAGGACGAGCGAGCCTGCCGCCATGACCGTACCGATGAATACCCGTCGGCGGAGCAGGAAAAAGATGAGAGAAAGAACGGCGAGGGTCTTCAGCAGGTCGGTCATATCCGCTTCCGATGCAGATTCAGTGTAGCAGCCGGAGGGGAAAAGTCAACGCGGGCAGCCCTGCAGGGCTCAGAACTGCGGCTGCCCGGAGGGGAAAACGGTTGGCCGCGCTGCACGAAACAGAGGCGGGGGGGAATGCTGCCATTTCCTCCCCGCCACCGCGGAGTCAGTGGGGTTACTTCCTGATCACCCGTCGTCGGGGAGCGCCCATGGCTGAGGCATGGTGCTTCTGGATGGCGCCGACGCTCTCCAGGTGGAACTGGAACCACATATCGCCGAACTGGCGCATCTTCATCTTCTTCCCTTCGCGCAGCAGTTCCAGGTTGGACTTCAGCGACTCGTTGCCGGGGATCTTCTTCAACCCCTTCTCCAGGATCGACTTGGCCCCTTCCTGGTCGTTGATCTCGCAGAGGCAGTAGGCATACAGGCTCCAGAGGAGGGGCTCCTTGGGAGAACCCTGCACCGCCTTCTCAAAGGTCGAGCGCATCGTTTCCGGCTTGTTCCGTTTCATGTAGGTGATGGCCAGCATCCCCATGGAAACCCAGTTCTTGAAGAAGGACTTCTCCAGGTAGGGGAAGGCATTGGAAAAGTCGCGCCGCATGTAGTAGATGCTGCCGATCTGGGCGTTCAACTGCCCCTCCAGATAGATCTGCCACTTGGCGTACTTGAAGGCCCCCTTCAACTCGCGGATCCCCTTTTCCACCCGCTGTGCCTGCAGGTCCTTGGTGGCGGTATCCATAACGGCAGCGACCTTCTTCATGATATAGCGGGAAAGGAAGTAGAACACCCCCATGAAGGCAAGGGTGGCAATGAGCAGGGACATCAGCCAGTAGAGGCCGGCAGCGAACTTCAGGAGCAGGAAGAGGAGCACGGCGACGCCGCAGGAGATCAGCAGGTTGTACATGAAAAATCCCTCTCAGAAATATTGAAGTGATACAACATTACATGTGCTGCATGTGTGCAGTGCCGGTTACAGCCACGGGCCGCCACGGGCGGGCATTACCCCCCCACCGGCATCATCTCGCCGCCTTTTTCCACGTACTTGGCAATAATGATGCGCCGGCCGGCCCTGAGCGCCACCTTCCCCTTCAGATTATTCCATGCTGAGAGGATCTTCTCGGAAACCTTGAACCGGCGGGCCAGGGAATAGAGGGTATCCCCCCGCTTGACCGTGTAGTACTTCTTGAACTCGCGGGAACTTTTCTTTGCCCTTGCCGGCTTGTCAGCAGAAGCCACGGCAACCTGCGGACCGTTCTGCGCCACCACCGGCACGAGGATCGACTTGCCGCGCAGGCGGGACTTCTTCTTCAGGTGGTTCAATTCGGTCAGATGCTCGACCGTGGTGCTGTAGCGCTTGGCAACAGTGGCAAGGGTTTCCTTGCGCTTCAACTTGTAGCGCGCATAGACGACCTTCTCGGTGAAGCGCTCACCCTCCGGCAGCTTGGCGTATTCGGCCTCGAACAGGGCCTTCTTGCCCAGGGGGATCTTCAGTTCATAATCGGGATAATCCGGGGGGGTGCACCAGCGGCGGAGTTCGGGGTTCAACTCCTTGAGCGCCTGGTAGGGGACGTCGATCAGCCGGGAGATGACCTCCAGGTCGGTGCGGGACGGGATAACCACGGTATCGACTTCGATGGCCGGGAGATAGGCAATATCGGCAAAACCGTAACGCGCCGGGTCTTTGGCGATAATGGCCGCAGCCAGAAGCTTCGGCACGTAATCCTTGGTTTCGCGCTTGAGATAGGAGCCACGGGAGAGCTGCCAGAAGTCCCGACTGTTGTACATGTCGATGGCGCGCAGGATCTTGTTCTCGCCGGCATTGTAGCCAGCCGCAGCCAGGTACCAGTCCTTGTTGAACAGGTCGTAGAGCTCCTTGAGATACAAAGCCGCAGCAACGGATGACTTGAGGGGATCGCGCCGCTCGTCGATCCACGGGTTGATGCGAAGGGAATAGCGTTTCCCGGTGGCGGACATGAACTGCCAGGGGCCGACCGCCGCGGCGACCGAGTAAGCGTGGGGCGAAAAACCGCTCTCGATCATGGCCAGGTAGACCAGGTCTTCCGGGAGGCCGTTCTTCTTCAGGACCTCCTTCATCATCGGGATATAGCGTTCGGAGCGGGAAAGCCAGCGGGTAAAGGAACTGCGGCCGCTCCCCTGGAAAAAGGAGATGAAATACTCGACCTTGCTGTTGAAGGTCAGGGGGATATCGGAATCAGGGAGTTCATTCTCGGGGAGGGTCAGCTCGATCTCCGGCTCGGCCTCGACCAGTTCGTCCTGGACGAAGAAATCGGAGGGGGCGAGTTCCAGAGCCTGATGGAGCTGCCGTTCGCGCCCCAGCGCAGCCAGGCGGGTCGTCGATCGGTCGGGACGGCCGTCGACTGCCGGCAACTCCCCCAGGGACGGCGCACCGGTCTCCGACGTCAGCGCTGCCAACCGTGACGTCCCGGCCGGCGCCAGTGCCGGAAAGGCCAGCAACATCGCCAAGATTATGATACCAATGCTCTGCATAAGGACTCTTTCGTCGCACCGCAGGGTAGTGCAGCCGCCCGAGGAGGGGTCAGTATAATGGATGCGAGCGCCTCTGTCAACGGCTAACGGGAGCCCGCCATCCGGGGTTTTAGCCACTCTTGGGCTTCTCGCGCAGCACTGGATAACGACCTTCTCCGAGAGATTTTTGCCAGACCCCGCCCAGTGGGCAATTCCGGACGAATTATTAAAAATAAACAATACACGTGCGTGAATGCTTGCCCCGCATCGCTTTTTTTGCGATGATTCACGCTCAGGCATCCCGCAGCATCCGGGGTTGCGCAGAGTGCCGACAGAATGAAGCCGACACTTCACTACCGCACGAGGTCTCTGCCATGAATATCCTCACCCTCAACTGTTGGATCCATTCCATTCACTATACTCTCTGCTCCGGAGTCGACTGGTCGATACTGGCGACGGGCGAACTGGAACGGGTGGCTATCGGCGGCACATCCATCAGCCAGCGCAGCCCCGGCCGGGAGGGCTATTCGGCCCGGGTGGAATGTGTCGATCACCGGGACGCCATCGACCTGGTCATTGCAACCCTGACCGACCCGCAGCATGGCGTTATCGACGACAAGCAGCAGATTGCCGCCGTCGGACACCGGATCGTGCATGGCGGGGAGGAGTTCCGCCAGCCGGTACGGATCGATGAGCAGATCCTGGCAACCATGCGCACGCTCGCACCGCTGGCCCCGTTGCACAACGAGCCGAACATCGCCGGCACCGAGGCCTGCATGAATCTCCTGCCGGCAATCCCCCACATCGCCGTATTCGACACCTCATTCCACCAGACCATGCCGGAGTGCGCCTATCTCTATCCCCTGCCGTACGAATGGTACGAAGAATACGGTGTCCGGCGGTTCGGCTTCCACGGCCCGTCCCATCTCTATCTCTCGCGACGCGCTGCAGCCCTTCTGGGCAGGCCGGTTGTCGACTGCAACCTGGTAACCATCCACTGCGACCGGGGGGTATCGCTCTGCGCCCTCCGCAACGGGGTTTCCGTCGACACCAGCATGGGTCTCACCCCCCTGGAAGGCGCGATCATGGATACGCGGTGCGGCGACATCGATCCGGGCATCCCGGCCTTCATGATCCACGCGGAGGATCTCTCCATGACGGAGCTGAATCGCATCCTCAACCTGAAAAGCGGCATCACCGGCATTCTCGGCAGGCAGGTTCAGCGACGCGATTACCTGGCAGCAGCCATGGAGGGGGACCCCCAGAGCGTCCTGGCCCTGCAGATGGAATCCCATCGCCTGAAGAAATATATCGGCGCATACCTGGCCGCTGTCGGGCCGGTCGATGCGATCGCCATCTCCGCCGGCACGGGTGAGCAGGAATGGATCTCCCGGCAGGAGACCTTTGCCGGGCTGGAGTGCTTCGGCATCCTGCTCGATCAGGAGAAAAACCGGACCGGGGCGGTGGGCCGGGCAGAAGCACGGATCAGCGCTGCCGACTCGTCGATCGCCGTCTTCGTCATCCCCTCCGACGAGGAACGGGTCATTGCCGAAGAGGTGATGGCGGTGCTGTCCGGGGATTGCACCGATCATGCGCACCGCGATTACTCATTTTCCCGTCCGGGGTTCAAACCTGTCGACCGGGCATGATTCTGCACGAGACGGTTCTCCGCTCCGTAGCAGGTGCAGAGCTGCCGGCGCCCGACTGGCAGGACCGTACCGGCCGCACCCTCAAGAAACGAAGGAACGGACACCATGAAAGAGAAGAACAGAAGCGGGCTGATGGCAGCTGCTACCCAGCTGTTCGCCGAACGGGGCCTGAACGGCGTAAGCACCAGGGACTTGGCAGCGGCTGCCCAGGTCAGCCTGAAGGATATTGCCGCGTGCGGAGATAAGGAGGGGCTCTACGCAGCGGTGCTGAAGGAGCAGTTTTCCTGCTACGAATACATCGAAGCCATCCGGCAGATGGAGCTGGACCCCCTGGGCAAGGTCAGGGAGTACATCGGCTGGGTCATCAAGCGACACCGGAGCAACCCGAATCTCATCAAGTTCTACAGCAGCGAACTCTCCAATCCGACCCCCTACTATCGCGCCATCGTCCAGCCCGCCGTCAGCAGGGCCATCATCTTCCTGATGGAAACCATCAACGAAGGGGTGCTGCTGAAACAGTTCCGAAAGGGGTTGAACCCGGTGGACACGGTCCTCGCCATCGTCGGCATGATCAACTACTACTTCCTCAGCACGGTCGCCACCCAGGAGGTGGTCAACCAGTCCCCGGAACGCGACGACATGCTGTTGCAGCACTACATGGATCTCCTCACCAAAGGGATACTGGCCTGACAACTCTCCGCCGGTAGAGCCTGTCGCTGAAAAATACCGAAGGGTATCCTGGTTTGCCTGCCTCGGCAGCAACCGCCACTGGTGCAAATTTGAGTATGCACAGATGCAATTTTTGCGCTAAATTCACACCTTAGCTATTAATCACGAACAAACGCACGCAATATTTTCGGCAGGTTACGGATGGCATCACTGTTGGTACGCTCCTTGGAATTTGTTAAGACAGATTCAACATACCACAAGGAGGACAACACAATGAAAATCAACAAACTGATGGTCGCAATCGTGGCAGCATTGGCAATGGTATCCTTCGCATCCCAGGTCATCGCGGCAGACAAGCTCCAGACCAAGGATCAGATCAAGCTGATGATCTGCAAGTAGCCAGACGATAGATCGTTCCCCACCGCCCGTAGCAGTCAGACGGGCGGTTTTTTTGTGCCCGCGGCACGACACCCGGCGCGCAAGGCCCCGGTTACGGGAGAACACTGAGGAGGGGTTCGAAACGGCTTAAGGAGAGCCCTTACCGGGCCAGAACCGTCGCTCCAGCTCAATGAGAAGCGGTTCCAAGGTGGTGGCGTCGCAAGCGGAGAGGGTGATGGCGCCCAAGCGCCGGGTAAGCTGGCGGACTTTCATGAAGGCCAGTGGGTTCTTCCGCTTCAGCCCGGCCAACAGGTCGTTCTTGTTGAAGACCACCAGACGCGGCTTGTCAGCCAGGCCCAGCTCTTCGAGAATCCGGTCCACCTGCTCCACCTGCTCGGCGCAGCGGGGGCTGGAGCAGTCGACCACGTGCAGGAGCAGGTCGGCGTCCTGCAACTCCTCCAAGGTCGCCTTGAAGGCCCCCATGAGCGATGCAGGCAGGGAGCGGATGAAACCGACCGTATCGGTGATGATCACCTCCCGCTCCCGGGGGAAGCGGAGACGGCGGGTGGAGGTATCCAGGGTGGCGAAGAGGAGATTCTCGGTAAAGACAGTGCTCCTGGTCAGGGCATTGAGCAGGGTCGATTTGCCGGCATTGGTGTAACCGACGATGGAGACGATGGGAACCCCGGCCCGCACCCGTTTCTGGCGGCGCTGGTAGCGTCCGGCGGAAAGCTCTTCCAGTACCCGCTCCAGCTTGGCGATCCGGTCGCGAATCCGGCGGCGGTCGATCTCCAGCTTGGTTTCACCCGGACCGCGGCCGCCGATCCCCCCCATGAGGCGGGACATTTGCACCCCGCGACCGGTAAGCCGCGGCAAGAGGTACTTGAGCTGGGCCAGCTCCACCTGTACCTTGCCGTCCAGGCTGGTGGCGCGCCGGGCAAAGATGTCGAGGATCAGCTGGCTCCGGTCGATGACCTTCAGCTCGGTCATCTGGGAGATGGAGCGGACCTGGGCCGGGGAGAGCTCCTGGTCGAAAACCAGCATGGTCGCCCCGAGCTGCAGTGCCCGTATCACCACGTCACGCAGCTTCCCCTCCCCCATCAGCGTCCGCGGGTTGAGGCTGCGGGGCCTTTGCACCACCGTGTCGAGCACCTGTACCCCGGCGGTACGGGAGAGCTCCTGCAGCTCCTCCAGTGAGTCGGCCGCCTCTTCATGGCCGGCCTGGGTGACCGAGATCAGTATCCCCCGCTCCCCCCCCTTCCCCACCTCGGCAGCAGCCGGTGCCGCCTTGGTCAGCTCCGCCTCGCGGCTGGCAATGAATGCGGGGAAATCGAACTGGAACCGGGAGAGTGGAACCGGTGGCTCCAGGTGATAGGGATGGGCACCGGCTGCAGACGGCACCAGCCAGGCGAGCTGGACCTGCGGCGGTTCGCTGTCCAAAAGCGCCGCCACCAGGTCGAGCCGGAGCATGGCCAGGTCGGTGAGATCGTCGTCGGTAAGGGGTTCGTATTTCAGGTGGGTGTGGATCAGGCGGAGTCCGCGCAGCATCCGCCTGCCCAGGGGGTAGTCGGCAAGTTCGGGGATCATGATCCCGCGGTCGGTGCCGACGATCACGTAGGCCAGCTCGCCGAAACGGTTGACCAGGATGCCGATCTGCCGACGGACCTCGCGGGAAAGCTCCTGGAGCAGCCGGGCCAGCTCAAGGTTGACCAGTTCCCCCTCGGGCACACGCCGCCGGTAGAGCCGCTCCAACGCATTGACCTGGCTCGGTTTGAGTCCAATGAGATTGCCGTGCAGCTGTTTTATCGGTTGCTCCTCGCGCTACTGGTGCAAAACAGGAATTGCACCTTACAGGCCGATGATATTGTAACCGCTATCGACGAAATGCACCTCGCCGGTCACCCCGCAGGAAAGGGAGCTGCAGAGGTAAAGGGCCGCACCGGCAACCTCTTCCTGGGTGATATTGCGTCGAAGTGGAGCCTTTTCCGCCACAATGCCGGCGATCTGGTTGAATCCCCCCACCCCGGCAGCGGCCAGGGTCTTGAGAGGACCGGCAGAGATGGCATTGACCCGGATGCCGTCCTGGCCGACAGCCTCGGCCAGGTAGCGGACGCTCATCTCAAGGGCCGCCTTGGCCACCCCCATGACATTGTAGCTCGGGAACACCTTCTGGCCACCGAAATAGGAAAGGGTCAGGATCGCCCCCCGGCGGCCTTCCATGAGCGGTGCCGCCTCCTTGGCCAGGGCGATCAGCGAATAAGCGCTGACGTCCAGAGCAAGGGCGAATCCTTCGCGGGTGGTGTTGAGAAACGATCCCTTCAGTTCTTCCTTGTTGGCAAAGGCGATGGAGTGGACCAGGATATCCAGCCCTCCCCAGCGCTCCCGCACCTGACTGAACACCGAAGCGATATCCTCGTCGCTCCGGACGTCGCAGGGGAGTACCAGTTCGGCTCCCACGCTCTCGGCCAAAGGGATCACCCGCTTGGCCACGGTTTCATTGGCATAGGCAAAGGCCAGATCGGCCCCTTCCCGTTTAAAGGCCTCGGCAATGGCCCAGGCAATGCTTTTGTCGTTGGCAACGCCGAAAATCAGCGCCTTTTTCCCCTCAAGAAGCCCCATCAGGCTTTCCTCCTGCATTTGTACATATGTTCTGAATTTTGCTGCACTACGCCATCGAGCATCGGGCATACTAATAAAAATTCGTCATATTGGCAAGCGTAATGGCCGATTTTGTGGTTTACTAGGGGTGAATGGAGTTTTACCCGCATGACTGACATCGATACGATCCTGCAGCGCACCGAACAGATAGCCAGACTGGGAAGTGTGGACGAGGTGGTGAACGGCCTCTCCCGGCTCCTCAAGAAAACCGTGAAGAGCCGCTGGGTTGCCGTCTACCTGCTCGACCGGGAACACCGCGACTTCCTGCCGGCCCGGATCAGCGGTCTTCCCAAACGCTACGTGAACCTCTTCCGCGAGGTGCCGCTCAAGTCCGAACAGATCCCGCTGGTGAAGAACCTGCTCCGCAAGCGCCAGCACCTCCTCATAACCGAAACTGCCAGCTCCGAGCTTCTTACCCCCGAGTTCCGCGGCATGCTCCAGCACCTCACCCTGCTGGCCGTGCCGATGGTGGCTCGCAACCAGGTCATCGGCGCCGTGTTCATCGCCCGCTCCTCCCACTATCCCCCCTTCTCCGCCGAGGAGATCGCCATCATCCGCGAGATGGTCTCCCATGCGTCGCTGTCCGCCAGCCATATCAGGCTGTTCGACGAATCCCTGGACATGGCGGTGGAGATGGCGCGGCGGGTGGACGTAATCCTCACCCTGGACGAGATCAACAAGGCGATCTCGTCGTCCCTTTCCCCGACCACCATCATCGAAACCGCCATGGAACATATCGAGCGGATCATCCAGTGCGAACTGGTGGCCATGCTGGAGGAACAGCAGGGGAGCCTGGTGGTGATGACCGTCAGGGGGCGCGACATCATCATCCCTTCCGCCCTGCAGTCGGGCAAAAAGGTCAGGGGGCACTGCCTTGCCTGCACCGCCTTCCAGCACGGCGAGAGCTGCTACCTCCCCTCCCTGGCCGCGGAGCCCAACCTCTCCCCCATCGACCGCTCCCTGGCCGCGGCCGGGATACACTCCGCCCTGGCCATCCCTCTCGTTGCCAAGGGGATCACCAGGGGGGTGCTCCTCCTGGGAGATACCACGCCGGGTCAGTTCATGCGGGAGGACGCTTTCACCATCGAGAAGATCGCCGCCCAGATGGCGGTAGCCCTGGAAAATGCCCGCCACTACCAGCAGATGCGCACCCTGTTCATCAGCACCGTCACCAGCCTGGCCAATGCCATCGACGCCAAGTCCCCCTGGACCAAGGGGCATTCCGAGCGGGTGATGCAGGTCTCGGCCACCATTGCCCGCGAGCTGGGGTTGTCGGAAGAAGATGTGGAAAAGGTCAGGCTGGGTGGGCTTTTGCACGACATCGGCAAGATCGGCATCATCGAGGCGCTGCTGGAGAAGCCGGAACTCCTCTCCGAAGACGAGTTCCCCCCCATGCGGCTCCATCCGGAAAAAGGGGTGGCCATCCTCGCCCCCATCGAGCAGCTCCATGACGTGCTCCCCGGCATACAGTCCCACCACGAGCGGATCGACGGCACCGGCTATCCTCAGGGGTTACGCGGCACCGCCATCCCCCTGACCGCGCGGATCATTGCCGTGGCCGACTCCTTCGATGCCATGGTGTCCCAGCGGCCCTACAAGGGGGCGCTGTCACCCCACCAGGCGCTCAAGGAACTGGAAAAAGGGGCGGGAACCCAGTTCGATGCCCGCGTGGTCGCCTGTTTCTGCGGCTATATGCGGAGAAAGCTCCCCCCCGAGCAGGGGGAAAAACCGGCACGGAAGACTGCGGAAAAGAAACGGCCGAAACCGTAAGTCAAGGGGCAGAGGCCTCGGGAGGGTCTGCGGGAGGAGGAGGTGTTTCGGAGCGGTCGAGAGGGCACAGAACGTCGAGACGGGCCTCGATGTTTGCCAGCCGCTGCTCCATGTCCTCGAGCTTGAGATAGGCCCGGTCGAGTTTTCCCTTCATGGCGAAGACCACAAAGGGGAAGACGAACCAGACCACGGTCAGAAAAAAGGCGAGGACACTGAACATCACCATGAAACCACCCATGATTTCCATCGCTGCTCCTTACCGGTGGCGCGACCGGCTAAAACCCGGCCGTTTTTCGCTGTATACTCCCCCCATATCGAAATGTCAACCGATCTCTCCCCTGCATCAAGGGACAGAATTTCCCTTGCCTTTTTACACCCCCGTGCTATTATGCCCAAAAATTAGGCAGAAATTTCCATATCCCCATGCAGAGACAACTTACCATCGGCCCCCTGCAGTTGGCCAACAATCTGATACTTGCGCCGATGGCCGGAATTACCAACGGTCCGATGCGGCTTCTCGCCCGGCACTACGGGGCATCGCTCTGCTTCACGGAAATGGTGAGCGTCAACGGCCTGGCCCATGACGGCAGAAAATCCCTGGCGCTGATGGCAAGCGGGCCGACGGACCGGCCGCTGGGAGTCCAGCTGTTCGGCGACGATCCGACCCTTCTGGCGCAGGCGGCCCGGACTGCCGGCGATTACGGCGACCTGGTGGACATCAACATGGGTTGCCCGGTGCGCAAGGTCGTGAACAGCGGTGCCGGCAGCGCGCTCCTCAGGGATACCGGGAAGATCGCCACCATCGTCCGGGCGGTACGACGGGCAACCGACCTGCCGTTCACCGTCAAGATCCGATCGGGCTGGCAGGCAGGCGACCGCACCTTCCTCGAGGTGGCGCGGATTGCCGAGGCAGAGGGATGCGACGCCATCACCCTGCACCCCCGGAGCCGCTGCCAGATGTTCGACGGCACGGCAGACTGGAGCCAGATCGCCGAGCTGAAGCAGCAGGTGCGTATCCCGGTACTGGGGAGCGGCGATCTCTTCACTCCCCGGGCGGTGACGGCCATGCTGGCAGAAAGCGGCTGCGACGGCGCCATGATCGCCCGCGGCGCCATGGGCAACCCCTGGATATTCCGCGAGGCGCTGCAGATCATGGCAGGAGAGGAACCGTCCCTGCCATCCACCGAGGAACGGCTCCAGGTGGCGCTTCAGCACCTGGAGGCCTTCATCGCCCTGGCCGGCGAGCGGGTGGCGGTGCGGGAGATGCGCAAGCACCTCTGCTGGTACGCCAAGGGGCTTCCCGGCGCCAGCAGGTTCCGCGACCTGGTCAACCGGATCGAGGACCGGAAGCAGCTGATTGCCGAGGTCTGCAATTTCTTCATGCGGAAGGGAACATGGGCGGACTGACCGATCAGATTCAGGAATTCTACGCCAACGTCATCGACAGCGTCGGCGACGGCGTCATCGTCATGGACGCCAGCGGCGCAGTGACACTGATGAACCCGGCAGCCGAGCAACTCACCGGCATCTCCCGGCGCATGGCCCAGGGGATGGCCTTCACCGCCATTTTCAAGGGGGAGGTTCTCCTGCTGGAGATGGTGGCAAAGACGGCCGAGACAGGCATGACCATCTCCGATCACGAGAACCTGGTCCTCTCCCGGACCGGCCATCCGATCCCGGTCAGCGCCACCACCTCGCCGCTGCTCCTGGAAAACGGCGAACGGACCGGCACGATCCTGACCCTGCGCGATCTGACCAGCATCAGGGAGCTTGAGGAGGCGGTCAGAACCGCGGACCGGCTTGCAGCACTGGGGACCCTGGCGGCAGGGCTCGCCCACGAGATCAAGAACCCGCTGGGGGGGATCAAGGGGGCGGCGCAACTCCTGGAAAAAGAACTCCCTCTTGGTAGTGAACTCCTGGACTACACCGGGGTCATGATCAAGGAGGTACAACGGGTCAACCGGATCGTCGAGGAACTCCTGGCGCTGACCACCCCCCGCAGGCTGCAGCTCACCAAGGTGAACCTGCACCAGGTGATCGGCGACATCGTCATGCTGCAGAAGAGCGGCATCGGGGAGCGGACCATCACCTTCCAGCAGCAGTTCGACCCGAGCATCCCGCCGATCCTGGCCGACGAGGAACAGTTGACCCAGCTCTTCCTCAACCTGATCAAGAACGCCGTGGAGGCGGTGGGGGAACATGGCATGATCCGGGTCTCAAGCCGGGTGCTGGCCGAATACACCATGACCAAGAAGGGGGAGCAGCGGCTCCGGATGGTTGCCGTGGAAGTGATCGACGACGGCCAGGGGATGTCCAGGGAGCAGGTCGAACAGCTCTTCACCCCCTTCTTCACCACCAAGTCGCGCGGCACCGGCCTGGGTCTGGCGCTCTGCCACAAGATCGTCACCGAGCACCGCGGCATGATCAAGGTCAACTCCGTCAAGGGAAAAGGGACGACCTTCACCGTCATGCTGCCCCTGATACAATAGGATCGCTGCCCGGTCCGGCAGCAGGATCGAGGCTTTTTCGCCTCACCACTCACGATTCTCGAGGTTTGTTATGGCACTGAACAGGATTCTCGTCGCCGACGACGAGGAGAGCATGCGCTGGGTCCTCTCCAAGGCCCTGAAAAAGAAGGGGTTCACCGTGGACCTGGCCGCCGACGGCGAACAGGCGCTCCGGATGATCCAGGCAAGCACCTATGATCTGGCCATCCTCGACATCAAGATGCCCGGTATCTCGGGACTCGACCTCTTGGACCGGGTCAGGGAGTCGAAGCAGGACCTCCTGGTGGTGATCATGACCGCCGAGGCGAGCATGAAGAACGCCGTGGAGGCCATGAAGCGCGGTGCCTACGACTACCTCACCAAGCCGTTCGACCTGGACGTGATCGACGCCATCGTGGAAAAGGTCAACCGGGCCCGGGAGATGACCTCTCAGGTCTCGCTGCTCAAGGAGGAGCTGAAAGACCGCTACCAGCTGGAAAAGACTATCATCGGCAACTCCTCGGCCATGCGCGAGGTCTACAAGACCATCGGCAAGGTGGCCCCGTCGGACGTGACCGTGATGGTCCAGGGAGAGTCGGGCACCGGCAAGGAGCTGATCGCCAGAGCGATCCACTTCAACTCCCGGCGACTGGGCAAGCCGTTCATCGCCCTCAACTGCGCCGCCATCCCCAAGGAGCTCCTGGAATCGGAGCTGTTCGGCTTCGAGAAAGGGGCCTTCACCGGCGCGGCCGAACGGAAACTGGGGAAATTCGAGCAGGCCAATGGCGGCACCATCTTCCTCGACGAGATCGGCGACATGCCGCTGGACCTGCAGGCCAAGATCCTGCGGGTGCTGCAGGAACGTGAAGTCACCCGCACCGGAGGCAGCCAGAACATCGTCGTGGATGTGCGAGTCATCGCCGCCACCAACCAGGACCTGGAGGAGATGGTCCGGCGCCGCGCCTTCCGCGAAGACCTCTTCTACCGGCTGAACGTGGTGCCGATCACCCTGGTTCCGCTCAGGGAACGACGCGAAGATATCCCGGCCCTGGTGGACTACTTCCTGGCCAAGACCTGCAGTGAGCTGGAGATTCCCGTGCGCCAGTGCGACCCGGCCGCGCTCCGACTGCTGAGCTCCCATGCCTGGCCGGGGAACGTGCGCGAGCTGGAAAACACCATCAAGCGTGCGGTCATCCTCTCATCGGACCAGCTTTTGACCACCGAGGACTTCCCCGGTCTGCGCACCCAGCAGCGCCCGGCCACCGATGCGACCACCGGCGAGGAGCTTTCCCTGGAGGGGATCGTGGAGATGAAGCTGCGGACCTCCTTTGCCAACATGGACAAGATGCAGAGCGGCGATATCTACACCATGGTACTAGCCCAGGTGGAGCGCCCCCTGATCCGCTTCGTCCTGGAAAAGACCCGCGGTAACCAGGTCCGCGGCGCCGACATCCTCGGCATCAACCGGAACACCCTGCGCAAGAAGATCCAGGAGCTGGGGATCGAACTGAAAAAGGACTGACAGCGGCCACGTCCGTTGCAGCGACGACAGTACGATAAGGAGATCGCCATGGGCATCAAGGAGCAGTTCTTTCTCGACAGAAACGATGCAGTGCTGGTAGTGATCGACGTGCAGGAAAAGCTCTGCCGCGCCATGGACGAAAAGGTGCTGGAGCGCCTCACCACCAACATCGGCATCCTGCAGGAAGCGGCCCGCGAGCTGGGCATGCCGCAGGTCGCCACGGAGCAGTATGTCAAGGGGCTGGGCGAGACCCTCTGCCTCCTCAAGGACAGGCTCGCCGAGCCGGCCATCGAGAAGATGACCTTCAGCTGCTGCGGCGAGACCCCCTTCCCCGACCGCCTGAAGGCGCTGGGGCGGAAACAGGTGATCATCACCGGCATGGAGACCCATGTCTGCGTGCTGCAGACGGTGCTGGAACTCCTCGATGCCGGCTTTGTCGTCCACCTGGTCCGTGACGCCGTCATGAGCCGGCGCAAGGACAACTGGTTCGTCGGCCTGGAAACCGCCCGTGCTGCCGGCGCCGTCATCACCTCCACCGAAGCCGCGCTCTTCCAGCTGCTGAAGGTGGCGGGCACCGAAGAATTCAAGAAATTGTCCAAACTGGTCCGCTGACAGTAAACAGATAACAGGTTATTAAACCTCAGGTTGTTCAAAAATAGTCAGATCGTCGCACCCGCAGAAGGCGCCGCGGAGGCTTGAGCCACGCTACGCCGCACAAGGAGGCCTTTCGAGGACGGCGGCGAGATGGCTGTTTTTCAACAACCCGGGAGACGAAAGGAGAAACACGCATGAGCCTGAAAGGGACCCAGACCGAAAAGAACCTGATGGCTGCCTTTGCCGGCGAAAGCCAGGCACGCAACCGCTACACCTATTTCGCCGCCAAGGCGCGTAATGAAGGGTATGTGCAGATCGCCGAGATCTTCGAGGAGACCGCCAACCAGGAGAAGGAGCATGCCAAGCGCTTCTTCAAGTTCCTGGAAGGGGGGGAGGCGGAGGTCGTCGCCAGCTTCCCGGCCGGCACGATCGGCTCGACCAGCGACAACCTGCTGGCCGCCGCCGGAGGGGAATACCACGAGCACAGCGTCCTCTACCCCGGCTTTGCCGCCACGGCGCGTGCCGAGGGCTTCCCGGTGATTGCCGCTGCCTTTGACGCGATCTCCGTGGCAGAGCGGCAGCACGAAAAACGGTATCGCGACCTGCAGGCAAACATCCAGAACAACCAGGTTTTCCACCGCGAGCAGGAAGTGGTCTGGCGCTGCCGCAACTGCGGCTACCTGCACACCGGCAACGACGCCCCCGACTCCTGCCCTGCCTGCGTCCACCCCAGGGCACACTTCGAGCTGCTCGCCGAGAACTGGTAGCAGCACCAGCCGGCATGAACCCGCAACAGGCCGCTCCGGATCGGGGCGGCCTGTTGCCGTTGCGGCAGCAGCGGGCCTGACTGCTCCCCCAGCACTGTACAGAGAGACTTATGAAACGACGCCCCCTCCCCAAACTCCTCTATGCCGATGCCAAAGGGAATATCTTCGACCATCCCTACCTCTGCATGGCCGGCATGAACGGCACCGAACCGGTGCTCCCCGAGACCGTGGAACTGATCCCGCTTCCGGAGGACAGCCGGCTCTTCACCATCCCCCAGACCCCGCCCATTGCCTGGGACGAGCGGCAGCGCAAGTTCGCCACGGTGGAGACGGTCCGCGAGGGACGGCGCGATATGCGCATCCAGGCGGTTTCCGCCTTCATGGCGCCGGGCTACGTTCGGACCCTGCTGCCAGCCTGCGATTACAGTCGGAAGAAGGTCCACCTCCCCTTGTGGTCCTACACCGCCGTGGGCTGGGACGAAGAGACGGAACGGTTCGTGGTGGCGGCGACCAGGGTGGACACCAACGAAAACTGGCTGCCGCGCAACTACGACGACCGCCTGCTCGACCCCCTGGTCCGGCAGCGGGTGGCAGAATTCCCCGGCAACCGCCTGCTGGTGCAGCTTGCCCGCTGCGCCGTCGACTACCACTGCTTTGCCGCCAAGAACCTTTTCTACCGCCGCTGGGAGGCCCCCATCCCCACCTCACCGGCCTGCAACTCACGCTGCCTCGGCTGCATCAGCCTGCAGCCGTCGGACTGTTGCCCCTCCAATCACGAGCGGATCAGCTTTGTCCCCACCCCGGAAGAGATCTGCGAGCTGATGTTGCCGCACCTGAACGAAGCGGACGAGCCGATCGTCTCCTACGGCCAGGGGTGCGAAGGGGACCCGATCATGCAGGCGGAGACCGTAGCCGAAGCGACCCGGCGGCTGAAGGGGGCCACCAGCCGCGGCACGGTCAACTTCAACTCCAACGGCTCCTTTCCCGACCGGATTCGACTGCTCTGCGACGCCGGCATGGACTCGTTCCGCTTCTCCCTCAACTCGGTGCGCGAGGAGCTCTACAATGCCTATTACCGGCCGGTGCAGTACCGCTTCGATGCAGTGGAGGAATCGCTGAAAATAGCGAAAGAGGCCGACCGCTTCACTATGATCAACTACCTGGTCTCCCCCGGCGTCACCGACCATCCCGACGAGGTGGAGAAGCTGCTCGCCTTTATCGGCCGGACCGGAGTGGACATGATCCAGATGCGCAACCTCTCCATCGATCCGGATTTCTACAACAAGAGAATGGGAGTCAAGGGGCGGGGGATCGGCATGTACCGGATGATGCAGAGGATCAAGGAGGCGTTCCCGCACATCCAGTACGGCTACTTTAACCGGACCAGGGAGAAATTCTTTCCGGAGGGGTTTGAGAAGGGGTGGCCGATCGACTGAGACGGAACGCAGGGCGGAGCGCTGCGGGCAGTCCGCCGCTAGCCCCCTGCTGCCTGGACGACAAAGGTGATGGTCTGCACTGCCTCGATGTTCATGGCATGGTCGGTAGAGTAGAACTGCAGGGTGTGGCTGCGCGACCCGCTGGTCGGTGCGGAAAAATAGGCCGCGTTCCCCAGCACCCAGGTCTTGCCATCCAGGGAAAAACGGGTGAGCGAGACCCCGGAGGTGCCGGCGTCCGTGGCGGTCAGATGGATGACGCCCGGCCCGACATAGAGGGCAAGCGCATCCGTGACCGTTGTGGGCGGCAGATGGTCGCCGACCGCAGCCGCCGTGAGGGACGGGTTATGGCAGCGGAGGCAGTTGTCCCCAGGCCCGGGGAAATCCCCGCCGCTGGTATCGTGGCAGAGGGCGCAACTGGATGATGAATCCCAGTAGATGCCGTTGTGATCGCCGGTCATTTCTGTGTGGAACGAAGGGTGGCACGCTCCCTGCTGACAGGTCCGGTTCCAGCTGCCGATCAGTGACCCGGCCAAGTTGGCGCCTGCATGGCAGAGCGCGCAGTTGTTGGCATGCTGGGCAGCCAGGCTGGCGTAGTGGCATAGCGAGCAGTTCTCCTCGATCCCGAAGCCGGTACCATGGTCGCTGTTGTCCAGGCCCATCAGAATGACGCCTGTCCCCAGCTCGGCAGCATGACTGGTACTGCTTCCCCAACTCGCATTCCCCCCCTGATGGCAGCTTATGCTGGTGCAACTCCCCCCAGTTGTCGCAAACGCGTAGGTAAACGAGGCGCCACCACCGGCAACGACCGTGTAGGCCTTGTCGACGTGATTCTCGATCCCGTAGTAGCCGCCCGGAGCGATTATGGTGGCGCCGTCGCTGGTGGTGGCGCTATGGCAGACGTTGCAGCCGAAGCTATGGTTGCCATGCTTGTTTGCCTTGGGCGAGCCGTTGGCATAGGCCGGCGGATAGCCGTGGCAGCCGTTACAGGCAAGTGTTGGCGATCCCCAACGCACCGTGGTGTTGGCCGGGATGGAACCGGTCGCCACCGAGGAGCCGTTGCTGTGGCAGTAGGTATTGGAGCAGTTGCCGAAGCCGCTACGCGGAATGCCGCTGCCGCTGTAGCTGCCAACGGTGAACTCGGGCTTGAAGACAACATCTACCTTGCCGTTGGCATGGTTGGCATACAGCTTCTGGTTGTCCGTGTGGCAGCGGCCGCCGCAGCCGCCGCCGAGCGGGCCAAGTGTCCAGGAATGGCACATGGTGCACTTGACGATGACTGAACCGTAGGTATCGAAGCGATAGGCATTGTGGGTTCGATGGTTCCCGGTGGCAATCCATCGTTCCCCATCCGCAGCAATCCCGCCATGGTCGTCAATCTCGGCATGGCACCCCTTGCAACCGGTGGCGGCTCCCCAGGTAGGTGTCCCGTAAACCGGCGGGCCGGTCCCGTCGCTCCCGGACTGAACCGTGGAATGGCAATAGACCATGCTGCAACTGCCGAACTGCTTGGCAGGGCTACTGGGCAGGTAATCATCGAGCGGTCCCGCATAGGTGCCGCCGGGGACCCCCGCGGGGTTGTGCGGCGTGACGATGAGCGGCCTCCTGCCGGCGCTGGTGGCATGGGCAAAGGGGGCCAATGCGCCGAGGTTGTCGGCATGGCAGAGGCGGCACTTGTCGATCCCGCCATAATAGTTGTTGTGCGTGGTATGGCTGCCGATCAGACCGCTGGCACCACCCTGGGGGGGAGCGCCGTGGCATTGGCTGCAACTGCCCGGAGCAGTAAAAGGCTGGCTGCCCCAGATCGGGGTCTGCCGCTCGAAGTGGCAGTTGACGTTGCTGCAACTGCCCAGCCGGGGCGCGGTGCGCTGCGGAAAGGCGGTCGAACCGTTCCGGTAGACGGCAGCAAGGGGGGAGTCGTTGATGTTCGGAGAGAGCTCGATTAGGGAGTTACGGTGCGACGGGCCATAGGCAGCGGCACCGGGGTGACAGGCGGCGCAGGCGGCAGCGCTGG
Organism: Geobacter sp.; assembly: GCA_009684525.1. Taxonomy (NCBI): domain Bacteria; kingdom Pseudomonadati; phylum Thermodesulfobacteriota; class Desulfuromonadia; order Geobacterales; family Geobacteraceae; genus Geobacter; species Geobacter sp. Next base: position 84,145 of record WKKR01000008.1, on the reverse strand, counting down.
CCGGCCCTGCCATATGGGTCCGGTGATTCCCCTGGAAGCCGCCGCTGGTGATATTGCGGTAGGGGGCATCGAGCGGTCGGTAATCCGCACTGCCTGAACTGCCGTGACACTGGTAACATTCGATGGCAGCTGCGGGAAACGGCAGAACGAGCAGAAACAGTGTCATCTGACAGGCAAATGACAGACCCGGCTTCAAGCGAAACATGCGCATGCACCCCGCAGATGCCGCCAGATAGCGCATTCAGACGCCATGGCAAAAAATTTAAACATGAGACCATATCAATTAAGCAATTACCATGCCCTCCCAAACCGCCGAGCCGAGCAAAAAAGCGCGACAAAACGAACACTTTCTCTCATTATCTTCGACATTGCCATTCTGTGGCATTCTTCCCTGCCGCTGGCACGGGAACCGCGGCACAGGCAGCACCCCGCTCCTGTCAACGGGGATCGCCGTAGATGTAGATGTTATCGAGTCCCCAGTAGCCGGTTGCTGAGCTGTTACTTGAGGTGAACCTGAAACGGAGCACCACGTTGCTCTTTCCCTTGGCCAGTAGCGAGAAGTTGGCACCGCTCAGGTTTGCGTTCCCGTAGGTGGCTCGGGCGACGTTCATCCAGGGGCCACCGCTGCCGTTGACGCTGACGTCGATATCGGCGACAGTGCTGACATTGGTGATCGACAGTGCGGAACTGAAAGAGACCAGGGCCGACTGGTAACCGGTGAAATCCAGCGGCGGGGATATGAGCTGGTTGTCGATAGTGCCTGACTCCGTGGTCTTCACGTACCCGTCGGTCATGTTGTAAAGTGCGGTACCGCCGTTGTAGCCTGGATAGATGCCGGTCCAGCCGTTTCCACCGAACGGCGAGATCCACCAGCCCGGAAATGTCGCCAGGAGCAGGGTAACCCGCTGCGGCGAGGACTGTGTGGTGAAGTTCAGGGTGTACGCACGGGAGAGCGTGCCGCCCAGGGCGTTGCGCACCCCGGTGGTGAGCGTGGCAACATGGGGATTGCCATATTCGAGGGGCGCAGTCGGGGTCAGGGTAGCGGTCCGCGTCGCCGGGTCGTAGTTGACCGCAGCAGAGACCGGTGTCGCTCCGTTTGCCAGGGTGAAGGTCTCCGGGTTAAGGGTGGAAGGATCCATATCCTCGCTGAATTTCGCCACGACGGTCACGGTCACCGATACTGTCGGAATGGTGATGGGGTCATTGTAGATCGAGACCGGGGCGTTGGCATAATGGCTCCAGTTGGCATTTGCCGGCGCTGTTGTGTGGCAGGATACGCTGGCACAGCTGCTCCCGCCGGTATTGAAGGTGTAGGTGAAGGTTGCCGTCCCGTCGCTCGCCACATCGTAGAAACGGTCGGCGTGGCGTGCCCTGTTGGCAATGGTTACGCCATCCGTGGTGATTTCGGCATGGCAGACCTGGCATCCGTAGGCAGCATGCTCCGCATGCAGGTTCGACTTGGGAGTGCGGTCGGCATAGGCAGGCGGCATGCCGTGGCACGAGGTGCAGTTGAGGGACGAACCGCCCCAGGAAAGCGTCTTCGGACTACCGATAACGCCGCTTGCCGCATAGGTGCCATCGCTGTGGCAGTAGGTGTTGCTACAGGAGCCACCGCCAACCGAGAAGGAATAGGAAAGCGGGGCGTTCGAATAGGCCGGATAGACGGAATAGCTGCCGTCGGCATGCGTGTAACCGCTTCCGCCGCTGGAATGGCAGAACTGGCAGACATAATCGGCATGAGCCGTATGGCTGTTCTTCTTGGGCGCACCATTGGCATAGGCGGGCGGATTGCCATGGCAGGAGCCGCAGCCGAGGCTTGCCCCTCCCCAGGTGGCGGACGAGGTGACGGTTGCCCCGGTGGCGATGTATGTCCCGTCGGAATGGCAGGAAAGGGAAGCGCATGTGCCGCCGCCGCTGGCAAAGGTATAGGTAAACGGCTTGGCCCAGGTCGGCGCCGTCAGGTCGTACTGTCCGTTCTTGTGCTTGGCCGGAGTGCTGATGGAATAACCGTCGGTGGTAACGGAATAATGGCAGCTCCGGCAGTTCATCCCCTTATACCAGTGGGCGTAGTGGCTGTTGGCCTTGGGAGAACCGTTGGGATAATCGAAGGTTGCCAGGTTGTACATGTCCCGATGGCAGCCATAGCAGGAAAGGGCAGTGTTCCCCCAGTCCGAGATGCCCACCGAGTGGGGCGCGCCGGTGGCAACCGACGTGCCGTCGCTGTGACAGGAGACGTTACTGCAACGCCTGGTGTTGCTGGTGTTGTTGGTGAAGGCGACACCCGGTCCGGGTGCGATCGTGTACTTCCCGTTGTTATGCAGCGAGGTATCGCTGATCGTCTTGCCGGTAATGGTGACGCTGTAGTGGCAATGCTGGCAGCCGAGCGCGGCGTGGCTCCCCAGATGACTGTTGGCCTTCGGGTTGTAGTTGGGATAGGCCGGCGGCATGCCGTGACAGTGGATGCAGCTGGTTCCCCAGTCGCGGGAGGCTCCGCCGCTACTGTGACAGCTGACATTGGAGCAACTGCTGCCGTTGGCGGCATAGGAGTACGTCAGGGTGATCCCCGGCGCTCCGCTCACCTCATAGCGATGCTGGGCGTGCTTTTTCCTGTCGTTGATGGTGCTGTTGTCGGCAGTGGTTTGATAATGGCACGACTTGCAGTCGGCGCTGTGCTTCTGATGGGCATTCCCCTTTGGGTCGCCGTCCGGGTAGGCGGGCGGGTTGCCATGGCATGAACCGCAATCGAGCCGCCCGCTCGTCCCCCAGAGTGGCGTTGAGTTGTTGGTAAAGACCGCACCGGTAACCACAACGGTGCCGTCGGAGTGGCAGTAGATATTGGTGCAGCGTCCCGGCGTGGTGCCGGGCACCCGGTTGATGGTGACGGTCTGCCCGGCATAGGTACCGTTGATGGCAGTGGTCGTATTGAGGAACCAGACCTCCACATTCCCGTTGGCGTGATAACTCCCCTTTGAGTACATCTGGTATTCCACGCTCAAGGGCTTGTTGGGGATGGCACTCCGGCTGTTGTAGGCAGTGCCGGCGTGGCATTTGGCACAATCGAAGCCGATATGCCTGTCGTGCGACTGGGTTGCCATCGGTATGGAGGCGTTGATGTCGCCGCCATGGCAGCCGGAACAGTCCACGGGCAGCGGACCGGAACCCCAGGTGACCGTCGGGATATTGGCCGGAGCATAGGGAGGCGTTGCCCTGGTCCCCTGGCTGTGACAGTAGAGATTGGTGCATGTCCCGTAGGCCGTGCCGGGCATGGTGTCGCCCGAATAGCTGCCGGTGGCGCCGGCTGCCGGGAAATCGGGATGAAACGCCACGTCAACGACACCGTTGGCATGTTCCGGGCCACGGGGCGAAGTGTCGTAGTGCGGATTCGAGCCGATGAAGGTCGTATTGGGATTGTGGCATTCGTAGCAGCTGCCGGCACTGCCGTACCTGGCCGTGTAGTGACACATCCGGCAGGTATGAGAAGTGGAGTCGAACTGCAGATGCTTGAAGTGGCTGCCGGTATCCATCAGGAAGCTGTCATAGGCATGATAGCCGGCCTTGTGGCAGTTCCGGCAGCTGCGGATGTAGCTGTCGCTCCATTTGGGGCTGGCATAGACCGGCGGATCGGCCGGATTCAACTTTCCCTGGACGGAGCTGTGGCAATACGCGGTACAGCTGCCGCCTGTGGCACCATAGGTGTAGGTCACCGGCTTGCCCGGCGGGCCGGAGACGTCATAGGCACGGTTTGCGTGAGCGGTGTTTGCGTCGGCAAGGGTGGCGCCATCGCGGGTGGTTGCATAATGGCATTGGCTGCAGGTGTACCCGTAGGAGTTGTGCAGCAGGTGGGCGTTGGCCTTGGGCGTCCCCTTGGCGTAGGCAGGAGGGAAGGCATGGCAGGCAGCGCAGCTGAGCGCGGCTCCGCTCCCCCAGGAAGGGGTCGTGGTGCCGTTGGCTGCCGCGCCGGTGGCGACGTTGGTCCCGTTACCGTGGCAATAGCTGTTGGTGCACTGCCGCACGCCGCCATAGGAGAACGCTTCGCCGGCGGGGCCGGAGAGCTCGTAGCTGCCGTTGCGGTGATTGGCCTTTGTGGTAATGGCCGTGCCATTGGTGGTGGTAGCGGTGTGGCAGCGGTTACAGCCAAAGGGGTGTTTCTGGTGGCTGTTTGCCTTGGGCGAGCCGCTGGCATAGGCAGGCGGGTTGCCGTGGCAGGCGGCGCAAACGTCAGCAGCACCCCACACCGGCGTGCCGGTGGAGAGTGTACCGGTGACGATATTGGTGCCGTCGCTGTGACAATACACCCCGGAGCAGCTGCCGAATTGATTGTCGGCGCTTTTCGGCAGGTAGTCGTCAAGGCTGCCGCTGTAGCTGCCGCCGGGGAGCCGCAGGCTCAGAGGGCGCCGGCCAGCGCTGGTGGCATGGGCAAAGGGGTTGACCTCGGCAAGGTGGTCATCATGACAGACAGCACACCCCTCAGTGCCGGGAAAGATCTCCGCATGTTTTGCGTGACTTCCTGCCGCACCGCTGCCGCCGCCGGCCGGCGGTGTGCCGTGGCACTGGCTGCAGCCGCTCGGAGCCGCCAGGGACGGGCTGCCCCAGACCGGCGTCTCACGCTCGAAATGGCAGTTGACATTCGTACAGCTCCCCAGCCTCGGATTGGCACGCTGGGGGAATGTCGTAGAACCGTTACGATAGACGGCTACTACAGGAGAAGCATTGATGTCGGCCGAGAGGTCAATCTGACCGTTACGGTGTCCGGGACCATAGGCCGCGGCATCGGAGTGGCATTTGACACAGGAACCGGCATCAGAACCGGGATCGACATGACTCCGGTGGTTGCCCCTGAAACCGCCGGTGGAGACGCTCCGTTCCGTTGCATCGAGGGGGCGGATGTCACGTGAGGAAGCCGTACCATGGCATTGATAACATTCGATCGCACCTGCCCGGCCTGCCACACATAGCAATAACACTGTATAAATCATGGTAAATCGCGGCACGTATCCGAACAGGGCCTGCATCACGCCTCCTCACGCACTGCATACTTGACCGATATCCTTGCATATTCCTCATTATACGAAACACGCACAGATTCAGCGCCATTAAAAGAGCAAAATATATTCCACAAAGCGGGGCAAATTACAAAAAAAGCCCCCGATATCCGGGGGCTTTGACGAGCAACAGATGTATGGAACGACTATTTGGTGGTAATCTTTGCCTTCTCGATGATGACCTTGTAGAAGTAACCGGAGCCGAAATCCTTGTTCGTCTCCAGCTTGCCGGACACGGTGACCATATCGCCCACGAGCGGAATGGCGTCGGAAGTGATCACCAGGTCGTTATTGCCGGTCGCATGGTTGCCGGTCCCGTCCTGGATATGGACCCAGTTCCGGTTCATGATGCCGGAGGAGACCTTGACCACCTTGCCGTTGACGACCACCGGCTTGTTCTTCAGCTTGTCCTTTTTCTTGAAGATCTCGGCAACGGTGTAGGCATTGGCGCCAGCGGCCTTCTTCACCTTGATCTTCTCGTCGGCAACCGCCACCGCCGCTCCCTGGCTGCCGGGCGACTGCGATTCCGTGGCGGCTTCCTTCCCCTTCGCTCCTTTCGCCTTCTCGTCCTTGATCAGGCCGTTGGAAAAGATCACCTTGTCAAAGGTCCGCTTCAGGGTGGAGCTCTTGAAATTGACCATCTCCATGCCGCCGCCAAAGGTAACCTGTTCTCCCACAGCGGCCTTCAGCTCGGGAGCTGCCACCCAGAGCTTGGTGCCGTCGGCCTTTTTCAGCAGTACATAGGTGTAACCGCCGCTGTCGATGGTCTGCACCACATGGCCGGTAATGTTGCCACTCATGGCGGGGGGAGCAGGCTGGGCAACCGGTTGGGCATGAGCGGCACTGGACATGGCACCCTGCACCGGCGGGGCCATGGAGCCAAAGCCGTATGCGGCAAGGGGCACAAGGGTTAGTGAAAGGGCAATCATCGAGGCAATACGCTTCATACAATCTCCTTGGGTTTCGGCGGACCGGTCAGGTCCGACCGTACGAACTGGGAAAGCTCTTCATTAAGTTATAAGGCAGACGGCACCTCCTTGTCAAACGGAGATGCTTGCCAGCGGAAGCAATTGACTCCACGGCAATTTCGGCTACTGTATTAGGAAAGGACACAGAGGTACGTTTCCACGAAAGGAGCATGTCATGAACGATAGCGATATCCAGGAAGCGGTCCGAAGGTCGCTGCAGACCGAGCGGAGTGCCATGCAGTTCTACCAGCTCGGCGCCGGCCAGATGAAGGATGCCGAGGCACGACGGGTCTTCACGGTCCTGGCAGGCGAAGAGCGCGGCCATGCCGAGATGTTTTACAAGATCTACACCGGGACCGACATCCCCTCGTTTGCCGCATTCATGGACATGGAGCCGGACAACCGGGCAGGCTGGCTCGCGGCCCTCGACAAGCTCCTGGGCCAGGAGGTCAACGAGCAGAAGGCCCTGGAACTCGCCATGTCCAACGAACAGACCCTGGAGAAGAGCCTGCGGGAAACCGCGGCCAGGATCAAGGAACCGGCGGTACGGGAGATCTTCGAGCTGAACGCTCGGGAAACCCACAACCATTACCTGATGATCGAGGCGGAGTATGCCCGGATCATGAAGATGGTCGACGAGTCCGACATGGACACCTTTGTGCGGGAATGAGCGCACTCGCACCCATTGCCGTCGGCATCAGCAGCTGCCTCCTGGGGGAAAAGGTCCGCTACGACGGCGGCCACAAGCACGACCGCTACCTCACCGACACCCTGGGAAGGTTCTTCCGGTTTGTCCCGGTCTGCCCTGAAGTGGAGTGTGGGCTGCCGGTCCCGCGTGAGGCGATGCACCTGGAAGGTGACCCCGCAGCGCCCCGTCTGGTGGCGATCCGGAGCCGGCGCGACCTGACGCAGCAGATGGAAACGTTCTGCCAGAGAAAAGTGGCGGAGTTGGCGGGCGAAAATCTGTGCGGTTTCATCTTCAAGAAAGGCTCGCCGAGTTCGGGCCTGTTCCGGGTCAAGGTCTACAATGCGGGGATGCCCGCCAGAAGCGGACAGGGGCTCTTTGCCGCAGCGGTTACGGCACGATTCCCCCTGCTGCCGGTGGAGGAGGAGGGACGCTTGGCCGACCCGGTGCTCAGGGAGAACTTCCTGGAGCGGGTCTTTGCCATGCACCGCTGGCAGGAGTTCCGCCGGTCACCGCGCGACCTGGGAGAGCTGGTGGCCTTTCATACCGGCCACAAGCTGCTGATGATGGCCCACAGCCCGGAAATCTACCGGCAGATGGGACAGCTGGTGGCAACGGGCAAAGGGATGGAGCGGGAAGAACTGTTCGACCGCTACGAGGAACTGCTGATGAAAGGGATGTCGCTGCACGCCACCGTGGCCAAGAACGTCAACGTGCTCCAGCACATTATGGGCTACTTCAAGAAGGAGCTCTCCCCCTGGGAAAAGGGAGAGCTCCTGGAGGTTATCCGGCAGTACCATGAGCGGCTCGTGCCGCTGGTGGTGCCGCTGGTGCTCCTGCGCCACTATGTAGCCCGGTACGGACAGACCTACCTCAAGGGGCAGCTCTACCTGGAGCCCCACCCGACCGAACTGATGCTCCGCACCTATCTGTAGCCTCTGAACCGGGAAACCGCCTCTACTTTTTCAGCTTGGCCTTGAGCAGCTCTCCCAGCGAACCGAGGGATTTCGACGACCCCTCTGCCGCCTGCTGCCGGAATGAGGCAAGATCGCTCTCCTCCTCTTCCGCCGCCCGACCTAAAGCCCCGAGCGACAGGGATATCCTGCGGGCAGCACGATCAACGCTCTCCACCTTCACCTCTATCGGTTCCCCTTCCTTGAGCACCTCGCGCGGATGATTGATCCGTTTGCCGCCGCCAAGACGCGAGATCGGAACAAGGCCGTCGATCCCGTCCGCCAGGGTGACAAAAGCGCCGAAATTCGCCAAACGGGATACGACACCCGCGACATATGTCCCTTCAACGAACCGTGCCGACGCCGTCTCCCAGGGATCGGCCAGGGTGTCGCGCAGGCTGAGAGATATCTTGCCGGCTTCACGATCGACCTTCTTTACCAGCACCTTCACCTGCTGGCCGGCACTGAGCACCTCTGCGGCATCCTTTACCCGCTTCCACCCCAGTTCCGACATCGGGATCAACCCCTCTATGCCGCCGAGGTCGACAAAGGCTCCGAAATCACGGAGAGAGGCCACGGTGCCGCTCATCACCTCCCCTTCCCGGATAGTATCCCATGCAGCCTCGCGCTTTGCCTGGCGCTCCTCTTCGAGCAATACCCTGCGGGAAACAACGATGCTGCGCCCGTTCTCACGGTACTCGGTTATGCGGAACTGGTGGTGGCTGCCGATAAACTGTTCCGCTCCTTCGTCGCGTCTGAGTCCTGTCTGCGAAAACGGGCAGAAGGCGCGGTGACTGCCGCCGATCTTGACCTCGAAGCCCCCCTTGATCTCTTTTTCCACCAGGCCCTGCACCGGGATCCCCCCCCGCCAGGCATCCTCAAGCTGGCCGCTGCCGCCGGCCGAACCGTCGAGCCGTGTGGTGAAGCGCATCTCGCCATGCTGGCTCCCCACGAACCAGGCAGTGACCGTATCCCCCTCGGCAATGGTCAGCGAACCGTCGTCAGCCAGGAACTCTTTCCGGTCCAGGACCCCTTCCCCCTTGGTGCCGGTATCGATGAAGATCCAGTCGTTGCTGACCTTGATCACCAGGGCCGCAATCTTCTGTCCGGGGGCGAAGCGGGTCAGTGCCCGCTCGCTTCCTGCCAGCAGCGCGGCAAAATCTTCCTCTTCTCCATGCAAATTCTCATTGTTGTCCGTTGTCATAGTCTCTCCTTTAGTGTATTCTAAGCCGCGCACCGTCAGCATTAAATCGTAATGATTGGGAAAATATCATTGGCTTGTGGCAAAACACGGTTGATACTCTATAATTATGATTCATCACTGCAAGAAAGGAAAGTGATATGCTGATGAAAGCTCCTCAAACTGCGATCAGAGCCGTTGTGCTGATGTTCTGCGTCTTCCTGCTCCCGGCCATGGGCACCGGCGCGGACAAGCCGTGCTATATGTGCCACAAAAGCAAGATTATCGGCACCTATGTTCATGCCCCGGTGGCTGACAAGGACTGTGTTGCCTGCCACAAATCGGGCGGCAACGCGCACCAGACGAACAAGGAGTTGAACGGGGTCAAGAAGCCGGGCGCTGCCCTCTGCTACGACTGCCACGATCCTCTCAACGAGCAGAAGAGCGTTCACGGGCCGATCAAGAACAATGATTGCAGCGGATGCCATGCCCCGCACGTCTCCCCCTACAAAAAACTGCTCCGCGCAGCCCCGGCCGACTTCTGCTTCAAGTGCCACGAGCGGCAGATGTTCACCAAACCGGTCCCCCATGAGCCGGTTGCCGCGGGGAGATGCACCGACTGCCACGTCCCGCACCAGTCGACGGTTGCCAACCTTATCAAGCCGACCAAGGAGCTCATCTGCTATGAATGCCACGACAGCGGCATCTCCAAGGGGAAATCGGTCCACGTGCCGGTCTTCGATAAAGACTGTTCCGGCTGCCACAACGTGCATGGCTCCGACCATAAAAAGCTGCTGAAGGCTTCCCCCACGGAGCTCTGCTTCCTCTGTCACGACAAGAAAAACTACCAGAAGCCTTCAACCCACGAACCGGTCATCGCAGGCCGCTGTTCGGACTGTCACCTGCCGCACCAGTCCGACACGAGGAGCCTGCTGAAATTCAAGACAAAACCGATGTGCCTCGAATGCCACGATCCCAAGATCGCCCAAGGGGTCTCGGTACACATGCCGGTCAGAGCCTGCGAATGCGACGTCTGCCACGACGTGCATGGCGCCGATACCGGCAAGCTCCTGAAAATGCCATATGCCATGGTACCGGAGGCACCATATACCGACACGACCTATGCCCTCTGCATCAGTTGCCATGACAAGGCAGCCTACACCCAGGAAGAAAACAACACAGACACGCGCTTCCGCGACGGCAAGACCAACCTGCATGCCCTGCACGTCAAGGGGGCCAATGTCACCTGTCGCATGTGCCACAACCCCCACGCCTCGCCGCAGGCCAAGCTGTTCCCCGAGTCCGTCATCGGCAAGGACAACATGACGATCATGCTCAACTTTACTCCGGACATCAGGGGAGGCAGCTGCAAGATGACCTGCCACAGCGCCAAGACGTACAAACACTAGCCAAGGCGAAGGGTCCCGGCAGCAACCGGGACCCTTCACACACCTCTCACCGGCCATGACACCCATCCACAGCACCAACCATTTTTCCGAACAGGCCGCGGCCTATCATGCGTTCCGGCCGGTCTATCCGCCCGCGCTCATCGGCTTCCTGGCATCGCGGTCGCCGGGCCGCGCCCTGGCATGGGACTGCGGCTGCGGCAGCGGCCAGTTCACCAGCGGGCTGGCCGGCTGGTTCGACAGGGTCGTCGCCACCGACCAGAGCATCCCCCAGTTGCTCCAGGCCCAGCTCAATCCCCGCATCACCTATCTGGCAGCGCTGTCAGAAGCTGCCCCGCTGGCCGACCGGTGCGCCGACCTGGTGGTCGCTGCCCAGGCTATGCACTGGTTCGACCTCGACCTCTTCTATGGCGAAGTGCGACGCGTCCTGCGCCCCAACGGGGTCATTGCCGCCATAAGCTACGGCCTGCTGGAGATCTCGCCGGGGATCGACCGGGTCATCCGCTCGCTCCACAGCGAGATCGTCGGTCCCTTCTGGCCGCCGGAGCGCCACCACGTGGACAGCGGGTACGCGGATCTCCCCTTCCCCTTCCCTCTGCTCGATCCGCCGGCGCTGACCATGAAAGATCACTGGACCCTCAATCGCCTGATGGGTTATCTCGGCACCTGGTCCGCCGTGCGCGGCTTCATCCATGCACATGGGACCGATCCGCTGGAGCTGGTCAGGAAGGAACTGGAAACGGCCTGGGGGGATGGTACGGTCAAGCGGACCGTGCGCTGGCCGTTGGCGCTTAAGGTGGGCCGGGTGGAGTGAACTGCATGCCCCGGCCGATCCGGACCTGATTTACGTGCGGATTTCAGCGATCTCCGATTTTCGCAGCAGTTGCACCTTTCTCCATCTGCCGGCATGAAAGCGGAGCGACCAGATCACCGCTGTGGCGAAGACGAAAAGCGTGGCAAGCGACCATTCCGCCATCAGGCCGGGCATCACCCGATCGATCAGCCAGAGCAGGCCGAGAAATACGCCGGAACAGGCAATGAAGGCGCGGGCGATCCAATGGGTATCTCCTGCTGAAGCCAGGACGCAGCCGATCATAACATTCGCCGCATCGAATATGCAATAGAAGGCCACGAATTTCAGAATCAGTGCCCCGGTCTCGACGATCCGCGCGCTTTCAGGGCCATTGCCCGCAAATACCGTCACCAGGGGCACCGAAGCGGTCGCGAACAGGATCGCCATCGTCAGCATCCAGATCTCGCAGACCGCCAGCGCCTGCCAGGCAATGGCCGGGATGTCGTCGTCCCTGCCGGCGCCGCGAGCGTGTCCCACCAGAATCCCCGCTGCCTGACCGAGCCCGAGAGCCGGGAAGAATGCCGCGCCGTTGATCCGGAAGGCGATGCTGGATGCAGCCAGCTCTACGGTTCCCAACCTCCCCACCACCACCAGAAACAGCGTCCATGCCAGCAGTTCCCCGCTGATCCGCAGCCCGAACGGCGCGGCAAGCGACAGGAAACGGCGGAACTCCGCCCACTCGAACCGACGGGCAATGGAGTCGGAAAATCCACCAGCCCGCGCGAACAGGAGCGCACAGAGGATTGCTGCCACCGTCTGCGCGGCAACGGTCGCCAGCGCTGCCCCGGCGATTCCCATGCGCGGCAGCCCCCATTCCCCCAGGACCAGTCCCCAGGCCAACAGCGCATTGACCACAAACGAGATGAAGGTCACCCCCGTGACAAGGACGGGTCTGCCAATCCCCGAAAGCCAGCCTGCCAAGGCTGAGCCAAAAACCGGGAAAAACGAGCCGGCCATACATATCTGGAAATAGAGCCGTTCGTCATGGGCGACTAGCGGTTCGTGTCCTGCCAGCTGGAACAGTTGCGAAATCGGCCACGCGACCGCAAGGGCCACGATCCCGGAAATCAGCGCGGTTTGGATGCCGAGCCAGGCGGATCTCCGGACGCCCCGTTTGTCTCCTCGGCCGTGGTTGTGCGCCACAAACGTGCCCGCATAGCCGGCAGTCCCGAACAGAACCCCCTGGAACAGGATCACCGCCAGGCCGGCAGGCCCGATCGCCGCAACCGCCTCGCTGGAATGCCGCGACAGCACAATGGCATCGATGATCTGCATGATCGTGATCGCCGAGGAGGAAAGGATCATGGGGCCTGCGAGTTTCAGCAGACGTGGGATGTGGTTGCATACCCGGTTCATTCAGAACCTCGCCGTCGCCGGCAAGACCCCAGCGTTAATCCTGCCAGACCGTATTGCCATGGTCGTTTTCACTCGTACCGCAGCGCGTCGATCGGATTGAGCCCGGCTGCCCGGCGCGCCGGGAAATAGCCGAAGATCACGCCGATGGCGGCGGAAAAGATGAAGGAGAGAAGGTTGATGCCGACGTAGAACTGGTAGGGCACCCCCATGAGGCCGGCAAGGACGATGGAGGCTCCGGTTGCCAGAGCTATGCCGACCACACCGCCGAGGCTCGACAGGACCACTGCCTCGATGAGGAACTGCAGCAGCACCTCCCGTTCCAGCGCGCCTATGGCGAGACGGATGCCGATCTCGCGGGTCCGCTCGGTGACCGACACCAGCATGATGTTCATGATGCCGATGCCCCCCACCAGCAGGCTCACCGCAGCCACCGCACCGAGCAGCATGGTAAGGATCTTGGTGGTGCTGGTGAGGGTTTCGGCGATCTGCCGGGTATCCATGACGCGGAAGTCGTCCTCCTCGTTCTCGCCGATGTTGCGCCGCTCGCGCATCAGCAGGGTAAGCTGCTTCTTCACCCCATCGATGGATGCGCCATCCTTCACCGAGACGGTCAACCGACCGATATCCTGAGTGCCGGTGAGGCGGCGCTGCACGGTACGAATCGGCATCACCACGGTATCGTCCTGGTCCGAGCCCATGGCCGACTGCCCCTTGGACTTGAGCAGGCCGATCACCTCGCACGAGAACTGCTTGATCCGGATTTCGCTCCCCACCGGGTTCTGCCGACCGAACAGCTTGGTGCGCACGGTCTCGCCGATGACGCAGACCGCCTTGCCGGAACGTTCTTCAGCCTCGTTGAAGCTCCTGCCTGCAGCCAGCTCCCAGTTGCCGGCCTGGAAATAGTCGCTATTGCTGCCGCTGATGACCGTGGACCAGTTATTGGCCTGGTAGACGGTGGTCACGGTTTTGCTGACCACCGGCGCAACCTTTTCGGCAGCGGTGATCTGGTTGCGGATGGCCTCGACATCGGCGCTTTTGAATTTGGGCGCCCCATCGGAGCCAGGGCCGAATCGCTGGCCCGGAATCACCATCAGCAGATTGCTCCCCATGCTGGAAATCTGGTCGGACACGGACCTGGTGGCGCCGTTGCCAAGCGTGACCATGGTGATGACGGCGGCGACGCCGATGACGATACCGAGAATGGTGAGGAACGAACGGAGCAGGTTGCGCCGGATGGCGCGCATCGAGAGCAGCAGCGTATTCCAGAGCATCAGGCAGCCTCCCCGTTCCGACGGTCGCTCTCCACCCGGCCGTCGACAAAACGGATGACCCGTTTGGCATATGCCGCGATGTCGGGCTCGTGGGTGACCATGAGCACGGTGATGCCCTGCTCACGGTTAAACGTACCGATCAGTTCCATGATTTCCTGGCTGGTGCGGGTGTCCAGGTTACCGGTCGGCTCGTCGGCCAGGAGCACCGCGGGCCGGGTGACGATGGCGCGGGCAATGGCGACCCGCTGCTGCTGCCCGCCGGACAGCTCGGCCGGGGTATGGTGCTCCCATTCCTGCAGGCCCACCTGCCTTAAAGCCTCGCGCGCCGCGGCATGGCGGGAGGCTGCGGCCTCGCCGCGATAGATCAGCGGCAGTTCGACGTTCTCCAGCGCGGTGGTGCGCGACAGCAGGTTGAACCCCTGGAACACGAAGCCGAGATAATGGCGCCGCAGGAGCGCCCGCTGGTTGCGCTGCAGCTCTTCCACCCGCACCCCCTGGAATTCGTAGCTGCCGCTGGTGGGCGTGTCGAGGCAGCCGAGGATATTCATCGTGGTCGACTTGCCGGAACCGCTGTGCCCCATGATGGCGACGAAATCGCCCGATTCGATGGCCAGGTCGATCCCCTTCAACGCCTGGAAGGCGGCCTGGCCGCGGCCATAGGTCTTGGTGATGCCGGAGAGCCTGATCAGGGGGATGTCGCTCATGACGAACTCTCCAGCGCCTCGGTGATCACCTGCATGCCGGCCTTGAGCGATCCGCCGACGATCTCGGTCATTCGGCCGTTGCTGGCGCCGGTCTTGACCTCGACGGCTACGGGCTGGCCGTCTTGCAGCACCCAGACGCGCTGCATGCCCCCTTCGACCTTTGCCAGGGCCTTTGGCGCCTGGCTCGGCGGCCGCGGTATCAACGCACCCACCACACTCCCCCCGGATTTTTTCTGCGTTGCGGCAGTCGTCGCCGGGGTGAAGCGGAGCGCAGCGTTCGGCACCAGCAGCGCATTGTCGCGCGTCAGGGTGGTGATCTCGGCGGTGCCGGTCATGCCGGGACGCAGGGAGAGATCAGAGTTCTCTACCTGGAGCACGGTGAGGTAGGAGATCACACCGTCCTTTACCTGGGAGCCAAAGCCGACCCGGGTGATGACGGCATCATACCGGCGGCCGGGCCAGGCATCGACGGTAAACGTAGCTTTTTGGCCGACCTTTACCTGCCCCACATCGGCCTCGTCCACATCTACCTGCAGCTCCATCTTTGCCAGATCTTCGGCCAGCGTGAACAGAACCGGTGCCTGGAAGGAAGCGGCCACGGTCTGCCCCGGCTCCACGCTCCGCTTCAGCACCACGCCGTTGATGGGGGAGCGGATGCTGGCCTTGGAGAGGTTGGTCTCGTCCGATTGCAGCGTGGCCCGTGCCTGCGTGACGCTAGCGCGGGCATTGGCCTCGTTGGCCTCGGCGCGCTTCAGGTTGGCCTCGGCAGTGTCCATCTCGCTCCTGGACGGCACCTTGCCGCCGGAGAGCTGGGATACCTGCCGGTACCGCGCCAGTGCAGCGCGCGACTCGGTCACCGTGGCCTGCATCTGCAGAACCTGAGCCTCGGCCGCAGCCAGGCTGGCGCGCGACTTCGCCACCGCGTCCCGCAGCTTGGAGAGATCGAGGCGGGCCAGCACCTGCCCCATCCTGACCCGATCGTTGTCGTCGACGAACACCTTGTCGACGATGCCGGAGAGCTCGCTCCCCACGTCCACCTTGTTGGTCGGCTGCAGGTTGCCGGTGGCCGAAACCTTGACGATCAGCCCGCCGACCGCTGCCGGTTCGGTGGTGTAACGCGGCGTTGCCCCTTTCGTGTTGGAGCGAAAGAAGAAGATGCTTGCAGCGGCGATCAGCAGCAACGCAGCGGCCAGCCAGAGCCAGCGGCGTGAGAGCAGCCCGCCGTGCCGGGTCTCGATGAGTTGTTTCAGGGCAGCACCCTGGTCGTTTTGAGGAGTGGTTGATTCGTTCATGGGGTCTCCTTGCCTGCTTCGGCCTGGGGCGACCAGCCGCCGCCCAGCGCCTTGTATAAACGGATGAGTGCCAGCACGCCGTCGGCGCGGGTGCTGGCGAGGCTGTCCTCGATGGTGAGCACGCTCCGTTCGGTGTCGAGCACCGACTGGAAATCGATCAGGCCGGCGCCGTAGCGCTGGCGCGCAAGTTGCGACGCATTCCGCGCTGACTCGGCGGCGCTTGCCAGGGCCTCGCCCCGCTCGCGGGTGCGGGCCAGGGCAACCAGCCCGTTTTCCACGTCCTGCAACGCACTGAGCACGGTCTGTTCATAGGCCACCTGGGCCTGCTCGCGCACCGCATCCTGGATCTCCACCTGGTTGCGCAGCTTGCCGGCATTGAAGACCGGGGCAGTGATGCCGGCAAAGAGCGACGACGCGGCTGAGCCGCTGTTGCCGAGCGCCCCCACGGTCAGCGCTTCGAGACCGATGGAGCCCGAGAGCGTAAAGGTGGGATAGCGCGCTGCCTCGGCCACACCCACACGGGCGGTTTCTGCCGCCAGGGTCCGCTCCGCCTTCCGAACGTCGGGGCGCTGGCGAAGCGTGTCGGCCGGGATGCCCACTGCGACCCTGTCGGGCACAACCGGCAGACTGCCGGCTACGGCGAGCCGCTGGTGCAGCGTCCCCGGTACCTTGCCCAGAAGGATATCCAGGCGGTGTTCCGCTTCTGCCAGGCTGATTTCCAGGCTGGGGATCTGGGCCCGGGTCTGTTCCCGAAGGCTTCGCGCCTGCTCTACGTCCTGGCTATTGACGAGCCCGGCCTGGGCGCGCCAGTCGGTGAGCTGCAACGTTTCGGTCTGACTGGCGAGGTTTGCACTGGCAATGCCGAGCCGGGTCTGCAGGGAACGCACCTCAACGTAGTTCAGCGCCACCTCGGCCGCCAGCGAAACCCTGGTCTCCTGCAGGCTTGCCGCCGAAGACTCCAGGTCGGCCGTGGCAGCCTCGACGCTGCGGCGGATGCCGCCGAACAGGTCCAGCTCCCAGCTGGCGTCGAAACCGACACTGAACAGGTTGTTCGTGTTGCCGCTGCCGGTATCCTCGCTTGAACGGCTCCGGCTGGCGCTGCCGGATGCGGTCACGCTCGGGAACCGGTCGGCCGTGGCAACCGAGCGGCGAGCGCGGGCCTCGCGCAGCCTGGCCTGGGCGCTACGCAGGTCAAGGCTTGTCTGCAGGGCCTCCTCCACCAGTCCGGTCAGCAGCGGGTCGTTCAGGCGTTGCCACCACTGGCTGAGATCGCCGGTCTCCGTGGCGATCGCCACCGGCTGTGCCGCCTGATCGAGCCGGCTCCAGCCGGCCGACAGGTCGGTCGCTGCCGGCTTGTAATCCGGTCCGACCGTGACGCAGGCGGTAAGCCCGAGGGTTGCCATCACGACCGGCAGGTATCGAAGATGCGGAATGTTCATGCGCGTCCCTCTCCTTGCCGGGCCTGATCGCGCACGGCGGCGAGCCCTGCCAGGGCGAAAGTGGTCACATGGTCGGCAAAGTCGCCGAGGTCTTCGATGACCACCGGCATATCGCCCTGCCTTGCTCTCTTGCGGACTCGATGGACCAGCAGCGGGTGGAGACAGATGCTGATGATGCAGGTCTCGCAGTAGGCAACCTGCTGCTCCGTCGCCTGCGGCCCCAGGAGTTCCCGGACCACTGCCAGGGTCTTTTCGCGTAGCGGGACGAATTCGGACCGCATCACCTCGGCCAGAAGCCCGGTCGGATTGACGAACTCCATCTGGGAGATGAAGAAGTCCTTGGTGTTCTCGTCGGCGATCCGCTCGATCAGTGCCCGCATCTGCCCCCGCAGCCGCTCCTCAGCCGGCGCAGCCTCGCTCACCCCGCCGTCCTGGGGATGGGCCTTGATCGACTGGGCGAAGGAGTGCCGCCACGCCTCCTGGTAGAGGGTCTCCTTGCTGCCGAAATGGTAATTGATCGAGGCGATGTTGGCCTCGGCGCGGGCGCAGATCTCCGCCACCGTCGCATCGCGATACCCCTTTTCGAGGAAGACGTCGCTGGCCGCTGCCAGCAGCTTCTCCTTGGTTGCAACAGATCTCTTCCGTGTCATGTCTCCTCCGGCACAGCGCATCACGTGTTTTAATCGATAATTTAAAATGGCCATTTGAATTTGTCAAGCGGAAATTTTCGCTGCTTCTGTGAAAGCGCAATTCGGCAGGATTCGTTGACATGAAGCAGGATCCGACGCTTCATCCGACGGTTCAGGATAGTGCCCACCCCGAAGGAAATGAAGGAGGAGAACGGCGCGAACTGGTGCAATGCCAAAAATTCACGTGGAATTCCGGCAGCAGAGGGAGAGCGCATAAAAAAAACGGCCTGCGGGAACAGGCCGTTTCACTGCGTGGTCGGAAGGTAACGCTACATCTCGTAATCGACGGCAATGATGGAACTGCAGACTGCCTTCATGAGCGGCACCACCTCGCCGGCATGGTAGGGGTGGACCTGGTAGGCCTGCAGGTCAGGCATCGAGTCGAAGCGGGTGTAGAGCGCAACGTCGTAGGAGCGTTCGGAGCGGATCACGTCCACCCCGACCTCCAGGTGCCTGAGCATGGGGATCTTCCCCTCCATGCTGAGCAGCTTGTCGCGGACCTCGGCGATCCCTGCGGGAGTCGCCTCCTTGAGTTTGAACAGAACGATATGGGCTATCATGTGCGGATCCCCCTCAGGCGCCGATCTTCAGGACGATCTTGCCGAAGTGCTTGTCTTCTTCCATCATCCGGTGCGCCTCCACCACCTGGTCGATGGTGAAGACCTTCTCGATGATCGGCACGATGGTCCGGTCGGCGAATTTGGGGAGCGCGGTCTTCGTGAACTCGGCGACGATCTCCCCCTTGTCCCTTACCGGACGGGAACGGAGCACGCTGCCGATGATCTGCTGGCGCTTCACCATCATCAGGGCCAGGTTCAGCTCGGCCTTGATCCCGCTGATGACGCCGATGATGACCAGCCTGCCGGCATAACCGAGGGAGTTCATGTTGGGGGCAAGGTACTTGGCACCCACATGATCGAGGATGACATCCACCCCCTTCTTGTTGGTGAATTCCTTGACCGCCTCGGAGAAGTCCGGGGTGGTAGTGAAGTCGATGACCAGGTCGGCCCCCAGCTCCTTGACCTTGGGCATCTTGGCCGGGCTGGCAGTGGCGATGATCCGGGTATTGGGAACCAGGGCCTTGCAGAGCTGGATGGCCGCGGTGTTCACCCCGCCGCCGCCGCCATGCAGGATGGTGGTGTTATTGTCCTTCAGGCCGCCGATCATGAAGACGTTGAGGAAGGCGGTGATGTAGGATTCGCAGACACATGCCGCCTCCTCGAAGCTCATGCTTTCCGGTATCCGCATCAGGTGGCTGGCGTAGGCAACCGCATATTCGGCATAACCGCCGCCACCAACCAGCGACATGACCCGCTCCCCCTTCTGCCAGCCGGTGACGCCGGGACCGAGCTCCTCGATAACCCCGGCCACTTCCAGGCCGAGGATGACCGAATCCCCCGGCGGCGGCGGATACTTGCCTTCACGCTGTACCAGGTCGGGGCGGTTGATGCTGGTCGCCATCACCTTTACCAGGACCTGCCCTTCCGCCGGCGTGGGCCGCTCGGCCTCTCCGACCTTCAGGACTTCCAGGCCGCCAAAACCCTCCATCAGGACTGCTTTCATAGGTAATTCCTCCTTGATTGCATATTCGTGGCTATTCCGGGACCCGCAGCCTTCGGCTACGAGCCGATATTCAACAGTTTTTTCCCGACCCAGTCGCTGGCGAACTGGTTGGCGATCCTGCCGCTCCGGTCCCCCTTCTTCTGGGACCAGAGGATCGCCGCCTCACGCGCGTCATCGTCCCAGGGGGCCGTAACCCCGTGCTTTCGGCCGTAGGATTCGACCCACTGGCGCACCACCTCCAGGTACTGGTCCTGGCTGAAAGGGTGGAACCCGACCCAGAGGCCGAACCGGCCCGACAGCGAGATCTTCTCCTCGACCGCCTCGCCGTGGTGGAGCTCATTATTGACCAGCATGGCGCCGCGATTGTCGCTCTCGTACTCGGGCAACAGGTGACGGCGGTTGGAGGTGACGTAGATCAGCACATTGGGGGGCGGGGCATAGACCGAGCCGTCGAGGGCGCTTTTGAGCATCTTGTAGCTCGACTCGCCGGTTTCGAAGGAGAGATCGTCGGAGAAGACGATGAACTTGTAGGGATGCTCCCTGACCTCGTCGACGATGTCGGGCAGGTGCACCAGGTCGTCCTTGTCCACCTGGACCACCCTGAGCCCCGCATCGGCGTACTGGTTGAGCAGCGCCCTGACCAGCGACGACTTGCCGGTGCCGCGGGTTCCCCAGAGGAGAATGTTGTTGGCGGGAAATCCGGCCAGGAACTGCCGGGTATTCTCCTCTACCATCCGTTTCTGCTTGTCGATGCCGAGCAGATCGTCCAGCCTGATCCCTTCGATCATGTCCAGCGGCTCAAGGTATCCGGCAAAGGAATGACGGTGCCAGTTGGCGGCATAACACCCCTTCCAGTCGATGCGTCCCACCGGCCGGGGAAGGAGCTGTTCGAGGGAAGTCAGCACCCGCTTCAGCTGAGCGGTCAGTTCCCGATCCAGTTCCATGGTAAATCCTTTCTGCGGAGCGATAACAGTGTATACACTCCTCTGCCCCGGATTATATAGCAGGAAGCACCGGTTCGGGCAAGCAAAAAGCCTCCCAGCCGAGCGGGACACAAACGCTGTTTCCCGACGACGACGCGGCATTTTTCCGCTATACTGGGAAGCGTCGGTCATCTGCAAGGAGACGAAACAATGGATCAGAGCATCAAGAGATCGGTCTGCCCCTACGACTGCCCCGACGCCTGCGGCCTGCTGGTCACCGTGGAAAACGACCGGGCCGTGCGGGTAGCCGGCGATCCCGACCACCCCTACAGCCGCGGCACCCTCTGCGTCAAGATGAACCGGTACGAGGAAACGGTACATTCGCCGCGCCGGCTGACGAGCCCGCTCGTCCGTCGTGGCAACAAGGGGAGCGGCGATTTCCGGCCCGTGTCGTGGGACGAGGCGCTTGACCTGATCTGCGAGCGCTGGCAGGAGATCATCGCCCGCTTCGGCGCCGAGGCGATCCTCCCCTACTCCTATGCCGGTACCATGGGGATCGTCCAGCGCAACAGCGGCCACCCCTTTTTCCATCGCCTGGGAGCCTCCCGGCTGGCGCGAACCATCTGTTCGCCGGCCAAGGATGCCGGCTGGCAGGCGGTCATGGGAGAGACGCCGGCACCCCACCCGGACAGTGTGGCAAAAAGCGACCTCATCATCCTCTGGGGGATCAATGCCGCTGCCACCAGCGTCCATTTCCTGAACCGGGTCAACGAGGCCCGTCGCAAAGGGGCACGGGTCTGGCTGATCGACACCTACCGGACCCCGACCGCTGCGGCAGCAGACCGGACCCTCCTGGTCAGGCCGGGCAGCGATGCGGCCCTCAGCCTCGGGATCATGCACATCCTGGCGCGCGACGGACTGGTGAACCGGGGCTTCGTGGCCAGGTCGGTTCAGGGCTTTGCCGAACTGACCGCGGGAGTGCTCCCGGACTACCACCCCCGCAGGGTAAGCACGCTCACCGGTATCCCGGAGCCGGACATCGAAGAGCTGGCAGCAGCCTTCGGCAGGGCCAGGGCCCCCTTCATCCGCGTGGGAAGCGGCCTTTCCCGCTACGGCAACGGCGCCATGACCGTCCGCTGCATCGTCGCCCTTCCCGCGCTGGTAGGGGCCTATGCCGTCGACGGCGGGGGCTGCCTCTGCGGCGTCTCCACCTCGGGCGCCTTTGCCATGAAAGAGGTCGTGCGCGAGGATTTCCTCCCCAAACCGACCAGGATCGTCAACATGAACCAGCTCGGACATGCCCTGACAAAACTCGACGATCCGCCGGTGATGAGCCTCTACGTCTACCACTCCAATCCGGCGGCCATTGCGCCGGACCAGAACGCCGTTCTTGCGGGACTTGCCCGGGAGGACCTCTTCACCGTGGTCCATGAACGCTTCCTGACCGACACGGCCCGTTACGCGGACCTGGTCCTTCCCGCCACCAGTTCGCTGGAACAGAGCGACATCTACCGCTCCTACGGCCACTATTGCATCCAGCGCGCCTGGCCTGCCATCCCGCCGGTCGGCGAGAGCAAGTCCAACTGGGAGGTCTTCTCCCTGCTGGCACAGCGGCTCGGCTTTCGGGAGCCGTTCTTCGGGCAGACCGCCGACGCCTTGATCGACCATCTCCTCGCCATCCCGTCTCCCTGGCGTGAAGGGGTGGACCTGACCCCCCTTGATGCGGGGCGCGCCGTGGAACTGTCCATGGTGCACGATCCGGCCAGGCCCTATGCCACCCCCTCGGGCAGGATCGAGATCCACAACCCGCACCTTTCCGAGCCGCTCATCCGCCATTTTCCCCCCCACCACGAGGCAGACACGGCCTACCCGTTCCGCCTGATGAGCGCACCCAGCCTCTTTGCACTCAATGCGTCATTCTACGAACGTGACGACCTCCGGCTCCGGCAGGAAGGGATGTATCTGATGATGCACCCGGCAGACGCGGCAGACAGGGGGCTGGCAGACAATGACGCGGTCATGGCCTGGAACGACCGGGGGGAGGTGCTCTTTCTGTTGAAGGTAACGGAACAGGTCCCAACGGGGGTGGTGGTGAGCGAGGGGGTCTGGTGGCTGGAGTTCGCGCCGGGGGCGCGCTCGGTGAACGCGCTGACCAGCCAGCGGCTTACCGACATGGGTGAGGGGAGTACCTTTTACGACACCAAGGTGGATGTGAGGAAATCGGCTGCCTAGCCGAAGCCGGGGCTTGCGCGCGGTCCGTCAGCCCCCGGTGCGCTGCTTGTCCACATAGTAGCGGATCGCCTTGATGGCGTCGGTATCGATCTCGGTGAACTCAAGCCCGAAACCGATGGGGAGCCGGGGCTTCTTTCGCTCCTGGTCGGTGTTCATCCAGGCCACGCGCCCCTTTGCCTCGATCCGGGTGCTGGTGCCCGGCAGGGTGAAGGCGATCCGGACCTCTTTATCCGACGATGGGTTGCGATCGGTTGCCAGGTAGAGCCCCCCCAGACTGATGTCGGAACTGGCGGCGCTGTCGAGCGACCCTGCCCCGACAATGGCCACTTCCGTCATACAGGCGACCCGCGGTTCCCGGCGGTCGATGTCGGGCGCATAACGGCGCCCCTTGTCCAGGAAGAGGCGGCGGTCGATCGGCTTGGTCAGGTAATCGTCGCACCCGGCATCGCGACAGCGCTGTTCGTCCGAGGCGCTGCCCGCCGTGGTGACCATGATGACGGGGATGGAACGGAGCAGCGGATCGGCCTTGATGGCGGCGCAGCAGTCCCTGCCATCCATGACCGGCATGTTGAGGTCCATGTAGACCAGGTCCGGCCGTTCCCTGCGAATGACCTCCAACGCCTCTTTCCCGTTGGTGGCGGTCAGTATCCGGACAGCGGAGTGCTTGAGAAAACTCTTTTCCAACTCCAGAAGGAGCTTGACATCATCAACCAGGAGAATCTTCGGGGTAGCCACGCGTAACTCCTTCCTGAACGTCAGGAGCGGCTCTGCTCCATTATAAAGTGCGGTACACGGCGCGGAACCGGCACACCTGATTTGTATCGGTCAGCCCGGCAAAAAGTTGAGGCCATTCACCGGAGCACCATGCCATGCAGCATCCCACACCAGCACCGGAGTTGACGATCATCGTCCCGGTCTACAACGAGGCAGCTACCCTTGCCGGCCTGTTCGCCTCCCTGGCGAGCCAGCAGGAGGTCTCGTGCGAGATCGTCGTCAGCGATGGCGGTTCCGGAGACGGGTCCGTCGCCACGGCAGAGCGCCTGGGCGAACAGTACGGCCTGAAGGTGAGCATCATCAGCGGCGAAAAAGGGCGCGGTCCCCAGTTGAACGCCGGCGCAGGCGTCGCCAGTGCTCCGGTCCTCCTCTTTCTCCATGCCGACTCGCGATTTCCCGATCCCCAGGCCCTCAGAAAGGGGCTCGACCGGTTTGCCGCGGCCTGCGGCGAGTTGGGGGGGGATGCGGTTGCCGGCCATTTCGCGCTCCGCTTCTCGCGCAGCACGACAGCCCCCTCCCTTCCCTACTATTTCTACGAGTGCAAGGCCCGTCTCCACCGGCCTGAGTGCACCCACGGCGACCAGGGGTTTCTGATCGCCAGGAGCTTCTTCGACCGGATCGGCCCCTTCCCCCCGTTTCCCCCCATGCTGGCGGAAACCCTTCTGGCTGAGCGGGTCCGCGAACAGGGGAAGTGGCTGCTCCTCCCCGCCGAGATCCTCACCTCGGCCCGCCGCTTCGAGAGCGAAGGAATCTACCAGCGTCAGGTCATGAACGCCATCCTGATGAACTGCTCACACCTCGAGTGGGAACGGTTCTTCCACGTCACTGCCGGTCTCTACCGCCCCCAGAGCCAGGCCACCGGGCTCGACCTGACCCCGTTCCTGGATGCCACCGCGGATCTCATCCGGCAGATGCCGTTGAAGAGGCGCCTGGCCTTCTGGTATGCCACCGGCGCCTATGTCCGGCGAAATGCCTGGCAGCTCGCCTTTTTCCTCGACGTCCGGTGCGATTTCCGGCGCGGCCTGGGTCCGGGGGAGGGGCCGGCCCGTTTCCTGGGCCGCTACGATCGCCTGGGCGAACCGCTCATCGACAACACCGTCGGCAGGCTCGCAGCTGCCCTTCTCACCTGGTGCTGGTTCCATCTCACCAGGCTCCATGCCCGACAAGGCGGACAACACGCAACCTGAAACGGGATATCAGGGGAAGGTGGCAAGGACGTACCCGGCAATGGCACGCGCCTCGGCATCGGAAACCGTCTGGCGGTCGAAACGGGGCATCCCCTCGCCGGGGTTGCGCAAAAGTGCGACAACATCGGCCACGGTGACGATCCCGTTTGCCTTCAGCACCATCCGGCTCAGGGTTTTCTGGGGATACCTGCTGTTGCCGCCATCGGGATGACAGCCGCTGCAGAAGCGGAGAAAGAGGCGCTCCCCTTCCGGCGTCGCCCGCACGGCAGTCTCTTGCGGGGCCTGCGCCGTGCAGGCGGCCAGCAGGGAGAGGGCCGCCAGCATCAGCGGCCCTGCCTGCCGGGTCCTGCACCTCATTTCTTGTCGTCCTTTTCACGCTCGCCGCTGGCGCCGAATTTCTTCATCTGCTCCAGGATCTGCCGCAGACGCCGGTCAACCAGGAAGTTGACACTCCCCTCGGGATAGCTGCCGTCTTCCTGCATGTCGCCGGCCGGCACGCCGGTCAGGATCTCGATCCCCTGGTCGATGGTCTCCACGCTCCAGATATGGAACCGCCCCTCCCTGACCGCCTCCACCACCTCGTCGTTCAGCATCAGGTGCCGCACGTTGCTCGACGGGATCATGACCCCCTGTTCGCCGG
This sequence comes from Geobacter sp., assembly GCA_009684525.1. Lineage (NCBI taxonomy): Bacteria > Pseudomonadati > Thermodesulfobacteriota > Desulfuromonadia > Geobacterales > Geobacteraceae > Geobacter > Geobacter sp. The sequence continues at coordinate 58,988 of WKKR01000008.1, read as the reverse complement.
TGAGCCCCTTGGCCTTGCAGACGGCGTAGAACCCCTCGATCTTATAGTTGACCCCGCCGATCGGCTGCACCTTGCCCAACTGGTTGACGCTGCCGGTCACCGCGATCCCCTGCCGGATCGGCAGCCCGGAAAGGACTGAGAGGAGGGCATAGAGCTCGGTGGACGAGGCGCTGTCCCCCTCCACCCCTTCGTAATTCTGCTCGAAGCAGATGGAGGCCGAGAAGGAGAGCGGCTTGTCGTGGGCGAATTTCCCCCCCAGGTAGCCGGTGAGGATCAGCACCCCCTTGTCGTGGATCGGGCCGGAGAGCTTCACCTCCCGTTCGATGTTGACCATGCCGCCGCGACCCATGAAGACCCGAGCCGTGACGCGGGACGGCCGGCCGAACATGTAGTCGGCCATGGTCAGGACCGAGAGACCGTTGATCTGCCCCACCTCCCCGCCATCCACGTCGCAGAGGATGGTGCCGTCCTCGAACAGCTCCTGCAGCCGCTCTTCCACCCGGTTGCTCCGGTAGATCTTTTCGGCGATGGTCTTCTTGACGATATCGCGCGTCACCACCGGGCTCCCCTCCTTGCCGGCCCAGTAGCTCGCCTCGCGGATCAGGTCGGCGATCTCCATGAACTGGGAGGAGAGCTTCTGCTGGTCCTCCACGCTGCGCGCCGAGTATTCCAGCAGGCCGGCCACGCCGCTCCGGTCAAAGGGGAGGAGCTTCTCGTTCTTGCAGTGGGTAGCGACGAACAGGGCATAATCCCTGACGATCTCGGGATTGCGGGTGACCCGGCTGTCGAAATCGGCCTTCACCTTAAAGAACTTCCGGTAGTCCGGCTCCAGGTAGTAGAGGAGGTAGTAGATCCAGGGGGAGCCGATCATGACCAGCTTGGCAGCCAGGGGGATCGGTTCCGGCTTCAGCGAGGCAACGGTCATGAAGCGGTACTGCTCCAGCACATCCTCGATCTTGATCTCGCCGCTCCGGATGCAGCGCTTCAGGGCGTCCCAGGCAAAGGGATTGATCAGCACCTCGCGGGCATCCACGATCAGGTAGCCGCCGTTGGCCCGGTGCAGCGCCCCCGGCTTGACCAGGGTGAAGTTGGTGGTGGCCACGCCACCCATCTGCATGACATGCTCGATCCGGCCGAACAGGTTGTTGTAGGTGGGGTTGGTCTCGAAGACCACCGGGGCGCCTTTGGTATCGCGGTTGTCCACGAAGACGTTGACCGCGTAGCGCTCGAAGGATGGCTCCTGGCGCGGGAGCCGGATGCCGGGGATCTGCTGCTGCGGCTGCTGCGGCTTGAAATCCTCCAGGTTGAGCAGGATATCCTCCTGCACCGAATCCAGGTAGGTCACCACCTTGGTGAACTCGCTGTATTTCTCCTTCAGCGGTTCGATGTGCCGCCCCACCGCCGACAGCCCCAGTTCCCGGTCGAGCTGCGACAGGGTCTCCTTGGTGCTCTTCTCGTTGTCCCGCACCTGGCGGAGCACGTCGTTCAGCGTGTCGGTCAGCTCCTTGCCGGTCTGCTCAAGCTTCTCCCGATCCCCGTCGGAGAGCGCCTCGAACTCCTCCTGGGTGAAGTTGCGCCCCTCCTTCTGGGGGACCATCACCAGGCCGGAGACGGTCCGCTGCAGCGAAAACTCCCTGGCCTCGGCATCCTTTTCTAGGGCGCTGAACAGCTCGCCGTTCTTCTCCTGGTACTCCTCGATGATGGCAGCCTTGTGGGTCTCGTAATCCTTGCTGTCCAAGGCCTTGGGGATGTCCGCCTTCACCCCCTCTAGGAGCTCCTTCATGTCCTTTTCCAGCTCCGCCCCCTTGCCGGCACCGATGGCAAGGGAGATGGGGAGATCCGGGTCCTTGAAGTTGTAGACATAGCACCAGTCCGGCGGGGTCGGCTGGTCCTTGGCCATCTTTTTCAGCAGGTTCTTGATGGTCGAGGAACGTCCGGTGCCGGGCTCGCCCGCCAGGTAAAGGTTGAAGCCGCAGTCGGTGATCCCTAGGCCGAAATCGAGAGACTTGAGCGCCCGCTCCTGACCAATCGTCCCTTCGAGTTCCGGCAGGTCGGCCGTGGACTCGAATGCGAACTGCGTCTCATCACACTCCCAGCGGAGCTGTTCAACGGATAACTTCTGCTGCTCGTTGGCCATGTGGCCCTCCTTTGGATATGGGGCATCTGTTCATCATCATACCAGCATCAGAACCGGCTTTTTCAGTATGCGTTTCAACTCTTTGAGGAACCGGGCCGCATAGGCACCGTCCACCAGGCGGTGATCGGCGGAAAGGGTCATCCGTGCCAGCCTGGCCACCACCGGCTGGCCGTCTTTCACCACAATGCCGTCATAGACGCTCCCCACGGCCAGGATTCCCGCTTGGGGGGGATGGATCACTGCGGCGAATTCGGTGACGTCGAACATCCCCATGTTGGAGATGGTAAAGGTCCCCCCGCTCATCTCCGCCTCGCTCAGCCGGCCGCTGCGGGCGCGCTCCACCAGGCGCCGGCTCTGCACGGCAATCTCCTGCAGCGTCAACGCCTGGCACCCCCGAATTACCGGCACCAGCAGCCCGTCCGGCAGGCTGACGGCCATGCCGATATTGATCTCGTCATGGCTGACGATCCGGTCGTTGACGAACGAGGCATTGAGCATGGGAAACCGGGCCAGGGCCAGGGCCGTCCCCTTCACGATCATGTCGTTGATCGACAGCGGTGAACCGCTCTCCTTCAGTTCGCGGCGCACCTCCTCGACCTCGTCCATCTGGATCTCCACGGTGACGAAGAAGTGGGGGATGGTGCGCCATGCCTCGGTAACGGTCCTGGCGATGGCCGCCCGCATCCGCGACAGGGGCACCACCCCTCCCTCGGCCTGTGGGACCTCCGGTGAGGCCTGCTCACCGGCCAAAGTGGCCGACGGCTCTGCCACGGAGGGCTCCGCCGAAAGCATGACCCCGCTGAACCGCTGCAGGTCCTCCAACAGGACCCTCCCGCCGGGGCCGCTCCCCGTTACCTGGTCAAGGTCGATCCCCAGCTCGCGGGCATGCCTTCTGACCACCGGTGCAGCCTTTTGCTGCAGGTCCTCCGCCTCTGCCGGAGCATGCCGGGGTGGCTGAGGGACTGCCTCGTCCGGCACCGGAGCCGGCGTTGGTGCCGAAACCGGCTCCGCCTGCGGCGCCGCAACCGCAGGCGCTTCAGGGATGGCCGTGCCCGGCACCGCAGACTCGCCCGGTGCGCCGACGATGCCGATCACCGTGCCGACCGCCACCAGTTCGCCCGGCTTCACCCGCTGCTCCAGGAGAGTCCCGCTGGTGAACGCCTCCAGCTCCATCACCGCCTTGTCGGTCTCCACCTCGGCGATGACGTCCCCCCGCTGCACCTGATCGCCAATGCTCTTCTTCCACGCCCCCAGTTTCCCTTCGGTCATGGTGTCGGAGAGCTTGGGCATGATTATGTCGGCTGCCATTGCATGACCCCCTTTACCGCCTGGGTGATGGTCTCCACCCGTGGGATGCAGAGCTTCTCGATCTCCCGTGAATAGGGCATCGGCACGTCCAGGCCGGCGACCCGGCCTACCGGTGCCAGCAGCGTATCGAAGCAGGCCTCGTGGATCCGGTGGGCAATATCGCCGCCAAGCCCCGCGGTCCGCCAGCACTCCTCCACCACCACGGCCCGGCCGGTCCGCCTCGCCGAGGCGAGAAAGGTCTCCGTGTCCAGCGGGTTCAGGGTCCGCAGGTCGATCACCTCGCAGGAAACCCCCTCCTTCTCCAGGACATCGGCCGCCTGCAGCGCCAGCAAGGACATCCGGGCGTAGGCGACGATGGTCACGTCCGTTCCCTCCCGCATGACGCTCGCCTTGCCGAACGGCACCAGGTATTCCGGGTCCTCCGGCACCTCCCCCTTGCTGTTGTAGAGCAGTTCGTGCTCCAGGAAGATCACCGGGTTGTTGTCGCGGATGGCGCTCTTCAGGAGCCCCTTGGCATCGGCCGGGGTAGTGGGATAAGCGATGCGAAGGCCGGGGCAGTGCATGAAATAGCTCTCAAGGCTCTGGGAATGCTGGGCTCCCAGCTGGCTCCCCCCTCCACCCGGCATCCGCACCACCATGGGCAAAAAGGTCTGGCCACCGAACATGAAGCGGATCTTGGCCATGTGGTTGATGATCTGGTCCATGGCCAGCAGCGCGAAGTTGACCGTCATCAGCTCGGCCACCGGCCGCAGGCCCCCCATGGCCGCCCCGACGGCCACGCCGACAATGGTGTTCTCGGAGATAGGGGTATCAAGGACCCGCTGCTCGCCGAACTCGGCCAGAAGCCCGCGGGTCACCTTGAACGAGCCCTCGTAAAGCGCCACGTCCTCCCCCCAGACCACCACGGAAGGGTCGCGCCGCATCTCCTCCTTCATCGCCAGGTTCAGTGCATCGCGATAGGTCATCTCTGACATTGCATAAACCTCCAACCGAATCCACCACAGAGACACGGAGTCACCGAGAAAACCTCAGTGGCTTCTCCATCCTTTGAAGTTACATCCCGATTTTGGGCCTTGTTTCGATCCATGACTTTCTCCGAGTCTCCGTGTCTCCGTGGTAGATGGTCATCCATTCAGACGTAAATATCTTCCCATACTGCCGATGCGTCCGGCCAGGGGGACTCCTCGGCGAACCGGACCGCATCGGCGACAGTGGCCTGAGCCTTTGCCAGAATGGCGTCGAGCTGCGCCTGCGTGGCGATCCCTTCTTCCAGGAGCCGCTTGGCAAAGGCGGGGATCGGGTCGCGCGCTTTCCACATCTCATGCTCGGCCGCGGAGCGGTACTTGGCCGGATCGGCCATGGAGTGGCCGCGGAAGCGGTAGGTGACCGCCTCGATGAAATGGGGGCGGCCGGTCTCCCGCACCTTTTCCGCCGCGTACTTCACTGCCTTGTAGACCGCGATCACGTCCATGCCGTCCACCTTTTCCGAGGGGATGTCATAGCCGCAGGTGCGGCGGTGGATGGAGGAGAGGGCAGAGGAGCGGTGCACCTCGGTGCCGATGCCGTAGAAGTTGTTCTCGCAGATGAACAGAACCGGCAGCTCCCAGAGCCGCGCCCAGTTGAGGGATTCGTGGAAGGTCCCCTGGTTGACCGCGCCATCGCCGAAGAAGCAGGCGGCGATCCGGTCCTCGCCCCGGTACTTAGCGCTGAAAGCGAGGCCGACCGCCACCGGGAACTGGCCGCCGACAATGGCGTATCCCCCCATGAAGTTGAGGGATGGATCGAAGAGGTGCATGGAGCCCCCCTTCCCCTTGCAGACGCCGGTCGCCTTGCCGAACAGCTCTGCCATCACCCGCCGCGGTTCGGCACCGCGGACGATGGCCTGGGCATGCTCCCGGTAGGCGGAGAGGATGTAGTCGTCCAGGTGGAGCCCGGCCGTGGCTCCCACCGCCACCGCCTCCTGGCCGCTGTAGAGGTGGAGGAAGCCGGTGATATGCCCCTTGGTGTACTGCTCGGCGCACGACTCCTCGAACTCGCGGGAAAGGAGCATCTGTTCATGGAGCCTGAGCAGTTCGTTGTCGGGCAGGACCGCCCGAAGTTTCGTTTCCATGGCTACCCCCCCTTCTTCACGTAGTTCAGGGTCCCGCCGGCCAGAAGCTCCTGGCGCTGCCGCTCGGAGACCTCCAGGAGCGTGACGATGGTCCGGCCGTTCGCCTCCACCGGAATCTCGGTGGCGCCGGAGGCGACCAGGCCCCGCACCCCCTTGAGCTGCAGTCTATCCCCCTGGGCCAGGGCATCGTAGTCGGCCGGGTCGCGGAAAACGAGCGGCAGGATGCCGAAGTTCACCAAGTTCGCCTTGTGGATGCGGGCGAATCCCTTGGCCAGCTTGGCCCGGATCCCCAGGTAGCGGGGCGCCAGGGCGGCATGCTCCCGGCTCGACCCCTGGCCGTAGTTCTCGCCGCCGACCACGGCGCCGTTCCCCTTCTCCCTGGCCCGCTTGTGGAAGTCGGCATCGAGGATCTCGAAGACGAACTGGCTGATGGCCGGTACGTTGCTGCGGAAGGGGAGCACCTTGTTCCCGGCCGGCATGATGGTGTCGGTGGAGATATTGTCCCCCACCTTGATGATCACCTCCATGTCCAGATCGTCGGGCAGCTCCTCGAAATCCGGGAACGGCACGATGTTGGGGCCGGTGACGATCTCCACCCCGCTGGTGTCGGCCAGGGGATAGATGATGCTGGAATCGTCCAGCACGTATTTCTCAGGGTTCTGTACGTTAGGCCACGGCATCAGCTCCTCCAGCTTGCGCGGATCGGTGACCACACCGAACAGGCCGGCCGCGGCCGCGGTCTCGGGGGAGCAGAGATAGACCCGGTCGTTCTTGGTGCCGCTACGGCCGGGAAAGTTGCGCGGGAAGGTGCGAAGGCTCACCTGGTCGGTCCCCGGCGCCTGCCCCATGCCGATGCAACCGAGACAGCCGGGCTGGTGGATCTGCGCCCCGGCCAGGAGCAGCATCATGATCCCCCCCTTGTCTGCCACGTTCTCCAGCACCTGGCGGCTGCCGGGGTTGACGTTGAAGGAGAGGTGGGGCGCGATGCGCCGGCCGTCCAGGATGCGACAGACGGTCATCAGGTCGCGGAAGGCGGAATTGGCCGAGCTCCCCACCAGCACCTGGTCCACCTTCAGCCCTTCGAGATCAGCCACCCGCACCACGTTGTCCGGCGACGACGGGCAGGCGATGAGCGGCTCCACCGTGGCGAGGTCGATCTCGTCGTACTCGTCGTAGCTGCAGCCGGGGTCGGCGGCAAGCTCGACCCATGAGGCACCGCGCCCCTGGGCCTCCAGGAACTCCCTGGTCCGTGCATCCGACGGGAAGACCGAGGTGGTGGCACCCAGTTCCGCGCCCATGTTGCCGATGATGGCCCGGTCCGTGGCAGAGAGGGTGGCAATGCCGGGGCCGTAGTATTCGATGATCTTCCCCACCCCCCCTTTCACCGAATGGCGGCGGAGCATCTCCAGGATCACGTCCTTGGCCGAGACCCAGGGGGAGAGCTGGCCGGTCAGCTTCACCCCCCAGATCTTCGGACAGGGGAGATGGAACGGGTGGCCGGCCATGGCCAGGGCCACGTCCAGGCCGCCGGCGCCCATGGCGATCATGGCGAGCCCGGCTGCCGAGGTGGTGTGGGAGTCGGCGCCGAGCATGGTCTTACCCGGCACGCCGAACCGCTCCAGGTGGACCTGGTGGGAGACGCCATTGCCCGGCTTGCTGACATGGATGCCGAACTTCTCCGCCGCGGTCATCAGGAAGACATGGTCGTCGGCGTTCTTGCTGTCGGTCTGCAGCAGGTTATGGTCGATGTACTGGGCAGCCAGCTCCACCTTCACCCGCGGCACGCCCATGGCGATGAACTCCAGCATGGCCATGGTGCCGGTGGCGTCCTGCAGCAGGGTGTGATCGATCCTGAGGGCGATCTCCCGGCCGGGGATCAGTTCGCCCTCCACCAGATGCGCTTCCAGTATCTTGGTTGCAAGGTTCTTTGCCATATTCTACCCCCTTATTCCACCACTAAGACACTAAGGTCACTAAGAAAGACAAGCATGACAACGTTTTTCATTCATAACGGCACAGCAAAAGGCTCCAGCTGCCAGGCGAAAGCAAACAACGCAGATGGACCTCTGGCGAAGCCGTTCAAGAATGGATGGCGCGTTTTTCCACATCCAGCGCCGCCTCCTTCATCGCCTCCGACAGGGTCGGGTGGGCGTGGAAGGTCATGGCGATATCCTGGGCCGTGGCACCGTAGGTCATGGCGGTGACCGCCTCGGCGATCTGATCCGAGGCCCGCGGGCCGACGATATGCACCCCGAGCACCCGGCCGGTCTCGGCATGGGCCAGGATCTTGACGAAACCGTCGGTCTCATCCATGCATTTGGCCCGGCCATTGGCCATGAAGCTGAACTTCCCCGCTGCATAGGGAATTCCCTCCCCCTTCAGCTGCTCTTCCGTCTTCCCTACCGACGCGACCTCGGGCCAGGTATAGCAGATGCCGGGGAGGTAGGCATAATCCACCTGCGACGCCTCGCCATGCATCCGCTCCACGCAGACCACCCCTTCCTCCATCGCCTTGTGGGCGAGCATCGGCCCGGCGATCAGGTCGCCGATGGCGTAGATCCCCGCTGCCGTGGTCAGGTAGTTGTCGTCAACCGTCACCCGCCCCTGGGGGTCGAGCGCAACCCCGGCCTCGTCAAGCCCCAGGCCATCGGTGAGCGGCCGGCGGCCCACCGCCACCAGCACCTTGTCGCAGGCCAGTTCCCCAGTGCCGTCACTCCCTTCGAGGAGAGCCACTGCCTGGCTGTCCCGCTTCTCGATGCCGGTCACCCTGGCCTCCATCCGGAAGGCGATCCCCTGCTTCTTCAGCGACCGCATCAGGGTGTCGGCTGCCTGGCCGTCCATGGTGGGGAGCATCTTGGGCAGGAGTTCCACCACGGTTACCTGTGCGCCGAGCCTTCGCCAGACCGAGCCGAGCTCCAGGCCGATGTAGCCGGCCCCCACCACCAACAGGTGTTTCGGAACCGCGGCAAACGCAAGCGCCTCGCGGGCAGTCACCACGGTTTCTCCGTCAAAGGGGATGCCGGGAAGCTCCGCGGCCCTGCTCCCGGTCGCCAGCAGCACCCTGCGGCCGGAGAGGAGCTCTTCGCCCGCCCCGCCTGCGACCGCGACCCGGTGGATATCGCCGTCACGGCCCGCCAGACGGCCCTTTCCCTGCACCAGGGCGATCCGGTTCTTCTTGAACAGATAGGCCACGCCGTCGGTCAGCTTCTTCACCACGTCGTCCTTGCGCTGCATCATCCTGCCAAGGTTGAGCCGGGGGGGCTCGATCTCGATGCCGTGGCCGGCGAACTTGTCGCGGGCCAGGGCGAAATACTCGGACGAGTCCAGAAGCGCCTTGCTCGGGATGCACCCCTCGTTGAGACAGACCCCCCCCAGGGCCGGACGCTCCTCCACCACCGCCACGGCCATGCCGAGCTGGGCGGCGCGGATCGCCGCCACGTACCCCCCCGGCCCGGCGCCGATGACGATGAGATCGAATATCTGGTCAGACATATGGAAATAACCTCCCTTTGTTCATGAGTTCAAGTTTCTTGAGGAAACATCAACGGCACAGCAAAAGGCTCCAGCTGCTAGGCGACCGAGAAGCGGGGCGCGAGGCGTACCGGAGGTACGTTGAGCGTTGCGCGACGAAGGGCAACAACGCAGATGGACCTTTGGCGAAGCCGTCAACCCTCCAGGAGCAACTCTTCCGGCTCTTCTACATATTCCTTGACCCGCTTGAGAAACCCGACCGCCTCGCGGCCGTCGATGATCCGGTGGTCGTAGGAGAGGGCCAGGTACATCATCGGGCGGATAACCACCTGGCCGTCCCGCGCCACCGGCCTCTCCTGCACGGCATGCATCCCGAGCACACCGCTCTGGGGCGGGTTAAGGATGGGGGTGGAGAGGAGCGAGCCATAGACGCCGCCGTTACTGATGCTGAAGGTCCCCCCCTCCAGGTCGGCGATGGCCAGGCGGTTTTCCCGTACCTTGGCCACGAATTCGGCGATTCCCTGCTCGATCTCGTGGAAGTGGAGCCGGTCGGCATCCCGCAGCACCGGCACCACCAGCCCCTTTTCGCCGCCGATGGCGATGCCGATGTCGCAGTAGTGGTGATAGACGAAGTCGGTGCCGTCGATCCTGGCGTTCACCGCCGGATACTCCTTGAGCGCTTCGCAGCACGCCTTCACAAAGAACGACATGAAGCCGAGCTTGATGCCGTGCCGCTTCTGGAACTGTTCGTTGTGGCGGGCGCGCAGCTCGTTGATCCGCCCCATGTCCGCCTCGTTGAAGGTGGTCAGCATGGCGGTCCGGTTGCGCGCCTCCAGCAGCCGCTCGGCGATCCGTTTCCGGATGGGGGACATGGGCACGCGGGCGGTCCGCTGCTCGTCGCCGGCCGGCCGGAGGGAAACCGCGGCTCCTCCGCCGTAGGCTGCCTGCTCCTCGGAATGCACGGCCGGCGGCGCCCCCTTTTCCTCTGTTGCCCGCGCCTTGCCACCGGACCCGACCTGCAGCAGATCCTCCACCGTCACCCTGCCGCCGCGACCGGTGCCATCGATGGCATCGGCAGCCACCCCCCGCTCGGCAGCCAGCTTGCGCACCGCCGGGGAGAGGGGGGGCTTGCCACCGGGAGGAGGTTCGGCCGGAGCCGCTTTCGCCGGCGCCGTCACCGGTTGTTCGGCGACCGTGCCGATGACCGTGCCGATCTTCACCGTCTGGCCGGCAGGGACAACAATGGCAAGGATGCCGTCGACCTCGGCGTTCAGCTCCAGGGTGATCTTGTCGGTCTCAAGCTCGCACAGCGGCTCGTCTTTCCGGACCGCGGCGCCGTTATCCTTGAGCCATCTGGCCACCAGCGCCTCGCGCACCGATTCGCCAACTTCGGGGATTCTGATTTCCATGATCGACCTCTTTCAGGAGAATGCCGCGGCAATGAGCCCTTTCTGCTCCTCGGCATGGAGACGGTGGGAGCCGACAGCCGGCGCAGCGGCAGGCTTTCTCCCCACGAAGCGGAACTCTTTGCCGGCAACCTCTGCCAGCTGCTGTCCGACGAAGAGCCAGGCCCCCATGTTGGCCGGCTCCTCCTGGACCCAGCGCCAATCCGTGACATGAGAAAGCGGCGCCATCGCCTCCTGCAGCAGGTCGCGGCGCAGCGGATAGAGCTGCTCGACGCGGATGATCGCCACATCCCCCCGCCCTTCTTCGCGGCGGTATTCCTGCAGATCGTAAAAGACCTTGCCGGAGCAGACCAGGACCCGGCTCACCTCCCCGGCCGGAACCGGATCGGGAATCACCTCGCGGAAACCGCCCGAGGCAAGCTCCTCCAGCATCGAGATACAGTCGGGATGGCGGAACAGGCTCTTGGGGGTGAAGACCACCAGGGGCTTGCGGAACGCCTGCAGCACCTGGCGGCGCAAGAGGTGAAAGAGCTGCGCCGGGGTCGACGGATAGGCCACCAGCAGGTTTTCCTCGGCGCAGAGCTGGAGGAACCGCTCGATGCGGGCGCTGGAATGCTCGGCACCCTGCCCCTCGTAGCCGTGGGGAAGAAAGAGGGTCAGGCCGCTGGAGCGGTCCCACTTGGTCTCGCCGGCAGCGATGAACTGGTCGATGATCACCTGGGCGCCGTTGGCGAAGTCGCCGAACTGGGCCTCCCAGATGACCAGGGAACAAGGGGACGCCACGGCATAGCCGTATTCGAAGCCGAGCACGGCGCTTTCCGAGAGCATGCTGTCGTAGACGTGAAAGGCCGCGCCGGAATCCACAACACCGGCAAGGGGGGTGTGGGTCGCATCGGATGCCATGTCGTGCAGCACGGCATGACGGTGGTTGAAGGTGCCCCGCCGGGAATCCTGCCCGGACAGCCGGACCGGGATGCCGTCCGCCAGCAGCGTGGCACAGGCGAGCGCCTCGGCGTTGCCCCAGTCGATGCCGCTCCCAGCCCGGACCGCATCCAGCCGGCGCTGCAACAGGGCCGCCACCTTGGGATGGGGCGTGAAGCCCGGCGGCAGCACGGCAAGCTGCTCGGCCAGCGCCTGAAGCCGCTCCTGCTTCACGGCCGTAAGTACGGCAACCGGCTCAAAGCCGCGTTGGATTCCCTGCCAGTCGCTGGCAAAACCGAGATCCACGGTGGGGTCCGGGGTCTGGGCCATGGCCTGCTCCAGGCGGGCGGTAACCTCCTGCACCAGGGCCGCGGCCGTCTCCTCCGGTTCGCCGCCGGCAGCCAGCTCGTCGGCATAGAGTTTGTGCACCGGCGGCCGCGCCTTGATCTGCTCGTACATGAGGGGCTGGGTGAAATAGGGCTCGTCCCCCTCGTTGTGGCCATGACGGCGATAGCAGATCACCTCCACCACAACGTCGCGGCCAAAGGCGTTGCGGTAGTCCAGGGCCAGCTGCGCCACGAACGCCACCGCCTCAGGGTCGTCGCCGTGGACGTGGAAGATGGGGACCATCAGCATCCTGGCCACGTCGGTGGCATAGCGGGTGGAGCGGGCATCGGCCGGCAGGGTGGTGAAGCCGATCTGGTTGTTGAGGACCACGTGGATGGTGCCGCCGGTCCGGTACCCCTCCAGCTGTGAGAGGTTGAGGGTCTCCGCCACCATCCCCTGGCCGGCAAAGGCCGCATCGCCGTGCACCAGTACCGGCAGCAGTCGTTTTGCGCCGTCCGGGCCCATCTGATCCTGGCGGGCGCGCGCCTTTCCTTCCACCACCGGGTCGACCGCCTCCAGATGGCTGGGGTTGAAGGCAAGGGTCAGGTGAAGGCGGCCGTCCGGATATTCCCGCTCGGCTGAGAACCCCTTGTGGTACTTCACATCCCCTTCTCCCACGAAACCATGCTCCAGATTGTCGGCAAATTCGGCAAAGATGTTGGCCAGCGGTTTCCCCATGATGTTGGCCAGGACATTGAGCCTTCCGCGGTGCGCCATCCCCAGGACCAGGTCGGTCATGCCGCCGCTGGCAGCGTGATGGGCGAGCCGGTCGAGCAGGACGATGAGCGACTCCCCCCCTTCCAGGGAAAAGCGCTTCTGGCCGGGAAACCGCCGATGCAGGAAGGATTCGAACAGGGCAGCCTCGGTCAAGAGGCGCAACAGGACGATCCGCTCTGCGCGGTCAACCGAGGGGCAGTTGCGGACAGGCTCCATCCGGTCGATCAGCCATTGGCGCTCGGCCGGCTCGGTGATCTGCATGAACTCGACGCCGACGGAGCGGCAATAGGTATCGCGCAGAGTCGCCAGGATCTCGGCCAGGGTCGCGGATTCGTTGAGAAACCTGCGGGTGGGGAAGACCGTTTCCAGGTCCGCGGCCGAGAGGCCGAATTCGGCCAGGTCGAGCAGGGGGTGGGAGAGTGGGCAGGGGGAGAGCGGATCGGTACAGGCAAGGAGGTGGCCAATGTCGCGGTAACGATAGATGAGCGAATTGACGCCGGAAAGCTTGAGCGAGCAGTCGTGACACCGTCCTGAACCGGCAATCGGACCTGCACCTTCCTGTCCCAGGGCGAATCCGGCAAAGAAGGCCTGCCAATCAGGCGTTACGCTGTCCGGCTCCCGTTGCCAGCGGTTGTACTGTTCCTCAAGCCAGTGGGGATCGAGTCCATCGACGAACGACATGCAGCCCTCCCGCGGTAGTACCGCGGCAATCAAACCGCAGCTCCTTACGTGTCAGGAAGTATACCAGAGCCGGCCTGCTCTGCAACGAGAACCGGCGGGGCGGGACAAATCCAATTGTTTACATATTCAAGTTTTCTACGTTATCGCCGATAAAAATAAATCGACTAACCCGACATGAGGAGGCCCATCGTGGCAGAATGCGAACTGACCCAGACCTGTATCTTCTTCAACGACAAAATGGCAGACATGCCCTCGACGGTAGAGATCTTCAAGACGATCTACTGCAGGGATGACAGCTCGAAATGCGCGAGGATGATGGTCGTCAGGGCCCTTGGCCGTGAGAGGGTCCCGGCAGACCTCTTCCCCAACCAGGCAGACAAGGCGACAGAGCTGGTCAGAAAAGGCTGAGAACTGAGAAAGAGAGAGGAAGTTGCATGACCGAATGCGTGAATTACGAAAAATGCAGGTATTTCATCGACAACATGAAGAACAGCCCGTCAACGGCAACACTGGTGCAAAACAGCTACTGCAGGCACTCGTTTGAAGCCTGCGCCCGCTACATGATCTACAAGGCCCTGGGAGAATCGAAGATGCCCAGGGATCTCTCCCCCAGCGAAACCGAACGGGCGGAACAGCTCATCAAAGGGGCCTGAATCCGAAGGGTTTTGCTTCTCACCGTTCATGGCGGTGGCTGTAATGCACCACCTGCACCCGCTCCATGGTTATCAGCCCGCCGCTCATCATCTCGTCCAGCCGCGGCATCAAGCCGTCGATCCGTTCCTGGCTCTCCACCACCTCCACCACGATGGGAAGGTCGGTGGAGAGCCGGAGCAGCTTGTCGCTGTGATAGACGCTGTGGGCACCGAAACCCGCCACCCCCCGAAAGACCGTGGCGCCGGCACACCCTTCCTTGCGGAACAGCTCCACCAGGGCCTCATAGAGCGGCAGCCGGCCGAATTTATCGCTCTCGCCGATGAAGATCCGCATCAGCACCTTTTCGCCGCGGAAATGTTCCATGCAAACCCCCTACAGGTGCCGGGCCGAGTAGATCCCGAGCCAGGTGAATGCCAGGCAGAGCAGAACACTGGCCGTGACGTTGACCGCCGCAGTGAAGAATTCGCCGTCTTCAAGCAGCCGGAAGGTTTCGTAACTGAAGGTCGAAAACGTGGTGAGCCCCCCGAGAAGGCCGATGGTGAGGCCAACGCGCAGGGTTGGGGAGATGAGGGTGCTCCGGAGGGCAAACTCCATGATGAGGCCGATGAGATAGGCCCCCACCACGTTCACCGCCAGGGTCCCCCAGGGAAAGGCCCGGCCCGCAACTTCATAGACCCAGCCGGAGAGCCAGTACCGCGCCAGGCAGCCAATGGCGCCGCAGACGGCTATGGCGAGAACGGTCGTCACAGAAACCCCATCCTACTTGAACATCCACCCGAATTTCAGGCCAAAGATCTCCGATTCTGACCTGGGCTGGACAAAGTACTCGGTTCTGGCATTGGCATAGTTGTAACGCGCCACTTCCGGCGACTGGGGAAAGAGGTAACTTTCGTAGTAGAACGACACCTTCATATGCTCGTGGCGTATCCCCGCCTCGGCCATGGCCGACCAGTCGCTCCCCGGCTCCAGCTCGATCCTGCCGACGCCGGGATAGTTCTCAACATCGTTCCGGTTGTAAAAGGGGTATTTCCCTCCACCCATCGCGAACAAGCTCGTGTCGGGGCCGACCTTGTAGTTCCCCCTGACCCCAAGCAGCGCAGACAGGGAGGACCAGTATTCGGTATAGCCGCCGCTCCCCTGCAGGTCCCGCAGCCACCAGCGGTAACCCAGGCCGCCGAACGGCTCGACCGTGAGATCGCGGTAGGGGATAGCCCAGCCGAGGGTAGCCTGCTCCTGGGTTCCGAAGTAGGTCACATCGGTCTTGTGGGGGGTCCCGTCCTGCAACTGGCCGTCATAGTCCACCACGCCACCGAAAAGCTCCACCTTCCCCCTGAAGGTCATGGCTCCGGCCTTCCCCTCGGCCAGATGCAGCATGATGTCGCCGCCGACGCCGTATTGCGGGCCGCTCTCCTTGAGCAGTCGGCTGCCGGTCGTTCCGTTGAACTCCTCCCAGGTGAAATACTGGATAAAAGGATAGACCGACAGCTCCCTGATCGGGCCGGAGTCTGCCGCTTCGGCCAGCAGCGCAGTCTGGGCCAGGATCAGCATCGCCATCAACGCCAGGACGGTCCGTTTCATGACTCCCCTCCCTCGTCAGCGGTTTTCTTGCGCGCCCGCGGCTTGCGGACCGGTTTCGGCTTCTCTGCAGCAGGCGTTTCAGCGGCTGCGGCTGCCACGGGCTCAGTACCCTCTCCCGCTTTCTTTTTCGTCGCACGGCGCGGCCTGGCAGCCTTTTTCGGCTCGGCTGCCGCAACCGTTTCCGGCGCCGGCTGAGCCTCTACGGCCGGTGCAGCGACAGGGACGACCTCGGCTGCCGCCGGCTCGGCCTTCCGGCGCGGTGCCCGACGACGGGCAGGCTTTGCCGGTTCGGCTGCCGGCTCCGCTTCCTGAGTGACCACAGGTGACGGTTCGATCGGCGCAGGGGGAGGAAGCTCCTCGCCCGCCTGCTCAGCCGCGTCCGTTGCCTCGCCCGCAGGTTTCGTGCTCTTTTTCCGCCGACGCCGGCGCTTCTTCTTCGCCTCGGCGTGGGCCTCCAGTTCTGCCGGTGCTTCCCCTGCCGTCTCGGCAGCCTCATCCGCCGGCTGATCTTCGTCGGACTCAACAGCCCCTTCTCCTGCTTCCTCGCCAGCAGCACCTTCCGGGGCCAGGCCGGGCTTGCTCTTCTTCCTCCGGCGCCGGCGGCGCTTCTTCTTCGCCTCGCCGACACCCTCGGTACCCTCAGCCTCGGCGCCCTCGGCCTCTTCCGCCGCATCGGCCGTTTCTTCCCCGGCCTCATGCTCCTCTTCCGGTCCTTCAAAAGCGGCTGACGGCTCAGCGGCCGTCTCCCCGGCCTGCAGATCGGTGCCGGCCTCGCCCCCCTCGGGTGCCTTCTTCTTCCGGCTCCGCTTCCGCTTCTTCTTCCCTTTCCCTTCCTCGCCGGCGATCTCTCCGGCTGCGGCAGGTCCGGAGAGCTGCTCGCCCGGAGGAAGCAGGGTCTCGGCCTCCTCGGCGTGGTGGTGCTCGTCGTGCGCCGGCCGCTCCCGCTTGATCAGTTCTATCTCAAGCTGGTTCATCAGGAACGACGGCTTCCCCTTGATGGTGACGGCAATGTCGTAGTCGTCCTCGATCTGCCCCAGCTCCCGCTTCTTCCGGTTGAGGAGATAGTAGGCGACCTCCAGCGGCAGCCCGCCGCGCACCTCGGAAACGGTCCCCTTGGCAGCAGCGCCATGGACCTTGCGCAGGAAGGAGAGGGCCATGCTCTCCACGTTCTTCACCTTGCCGCGGCCGCCGCAGTGGGGGCACTCCAGGTGGATCGCCTGGTCCAGGGTCTGCTTGATCCGCTGGCGCGACATCTCCAGCATGCCGAACTGGGAGATCTTCCCCACGGTGACCCGCGCCTTGTCCATCTTGAGGGCGTTCTTCAGGGTCTTTTCCACCTCGGCCATGTGCTTGCGGTCGCGCATGTCGATGAAATCGATGACGATCAACCCCCCCAGGTCGCGCAGCCGGAGCTGGCGGGCAGCTTCCTCGGCCGCCTCCTGGTTGGTCTTGTAGGCAGTATCCTCCACCCCCTTCTCGCCGGTGGTCTTGCCCGAGTTGACGTCGATGGAAACCAGGGCCTCGGTCGGTTCGATCACCAGGGAGCCGCCCGAAGGGAGCGGCACCTTCTTCTCGTAGATCAGGTCGATCTGCTCCTCAAGCTGGTAGCGGGAAAAGATCGGCCGCTTCTCAAGGTGGAGCTTGACCAGCTTCTCGAACTTGGGCATGGTCTCCTTGAAGAAGGCCTTGATCTGCTTGTAGACCTCCTGGCTGTCGACCAGCACCTCGTCGATCTCGGCGGTGAAGTAATCGCGCAGCATCCGGGTCACCAGGTCGGTCTCCTGGTAGACGGCTGCAGGCGCCTTGACCCCGGCCGCCTTCTCCTTGATGCTGGCGTTGAGCTTGAGCAGGTACTGCAGATCCTTCTGCAGCTCGGTCTTGGTCTTTCCCACCGCCTCGGTCCGGACGATGTAGCCGATCCCCTCGGGGATCTCCAGCTTGGCGATGGTCTCCTTCAGCTTCTTCCGCTCACCCTCGGCCTCCACCTTGCGGGAGACGCCGGCGGAGTCGCTCCCCGGCATCAGGACCATGTAGCGCCCCGGCAGGGAGAGGTAGGTGGTAAGCGCCGCCCCCTTCATGTCCCGTTCACCCTTTTCCACCTGGACGATGAGCTCCTGGCCACGGCGCAGGACCTCCTGGATGCGGGGCCTGCGCTTGCGGTGCTCCTCGGGGACGTCGTCGCGCCACTGCCAGTAGTCGGGGTGCAGCTCCCCCATCTGGAGAAAGCCGAGCTTCTTCATCCCGATATCCACGAAAGCGGCCTGCAGCGACGGCTCGACCCGGACCACCACTCCCTTGTAGGCGTTTCCCCGGGTCTGTTCGCTCCCGGCGATCTCGATATCCAGCTCGACCAGCCGGCCGTCCTGGACGATTGCCACCCGGGCCTCCTCCGGGTGCATCACATTGATCAGCATCTTCTTCGACATTCAATCTCCCTCTTCAATCTCTCTGTGGTACCGGGAGAGCCGCGACCCTCGACCGGTTCTTTCTATATCAGGCGCCGCACGGCGCTCATGAACGGAAAACACCAGCAACTATACCAGAGAATCGGCGTGAATCCATGAAAAACAGCGGCGGAATTGACGGGCACTGCAGGAGAATGGGATCAGGCAGGGCGATTCCGGCGCGTTAGCCCCCGGCAACCGCTGCATTACGGACATTTGTCACCTTGGCCAGCCGGTCAGCTTTCCATCCCGCCCATGCTGAGAATCATGCGCCACTCCTCTTCCGTCACCAGCTGGATGGAGAGACGGCTCCGTCTGACGAGCGGCATGTCGGCCAGGAGCGGGTTGGACCTGATCCGTTCCAGGGTGACCTGCTGTTTCAGCGGCGCCACGTACCGGACGTCGACCATGAACCAGACCGGGGCGGCAGGGGACGACTTCGGGTCGAAGTGCTCGCTGGCCGGATCAAAGGCGGTGAAATCGGGGTAGCCTCCTCGCACCACCTCCGCCAGACCCACCACGGCCGGCTCGGGGATATTGCTGTGGTAGAACAGCACCAGGTCCCCCGGCTGCACCCGGTCGCGCAGGAAATTACGCGCCTGGTAGTTGCGCACCCCGTCCCAATGCTCGGTCATATCGGGGCGATTCTTCAGGTCGTCGAACGAAAAGCAGCCCGGTTCGGACTTGAACAGCCAGTAGGACATGGTTGCCTCCTGCTTCAGCGTAGCGTTATCGCCATCAATTCCCGTAATATCACATCTCCCGCAGGGCAGCGATCATCTCCTCGATGGAGAGATCGACATATTCGCGGCTGATGGCACTGGAGTGCGGTGTGATCAGCACGTTCGGCTGGCTCCAGAGCGGCGATTCGGGCGGCAGCGGCTCTTCGGCGAACACATCCAGGCCTGCGCCGGCCAATGGTCCCTGTTGCAGGGCATGCAGCAGGTCCTCCTCCCGGTAGCAGTTTCCCCGGCCCAGGTTGTAGAGGCAGGCCCCCGGCTTCATGGCGCTGAAATGCCGCGCCGTGAAGATCCCGTCGGTCGTCGCATCGCCCGGCAGGAGCAGCACGACGTGATCGGCATGGGGCAGCTCCTCCTCCAGCCGGTCGAACGGGACGACCCGCTCGACGACGGGATCGGCGCCGGACCCGATCATGCTGCGCCTGACCCCCGTCACCCCGGCCCCGAACGCCCGCAGCAGCTCCGCCATCGACCGGCCCAGCGAACCGTAGCCGACCAGGAGCACCTGCTGGCTGAAGAGCGCCACGCACGAGCTGTAGTCCAGCCGGCCCCAGTGCCTGTTCCGCTGGTCGTCAAGCGACATGCCGACGCGGCGGTTGAAGTAGAGCATCATCGACAGGAGGCTTTCACGCATGATGCGGCCGTGGAAGCTGCCGTGGCGCGTCGCCACCCTGCCGGAGGGGTCTCCGTCAACCCAGTCGCGACCGGCAGCAGGGGTGAACACCACCTTCAGTTTCCGGGCCTCGTCGTACCATTCCGCCTTGAATAGCCAGGCGATGACGGCATCGGCATCGGGAAGGCGGGCCATGAAATCGCGATTGTCGCTGGCCACGGTGATCCGGGTATCGGGGAGCGCTACGCGGAGCTGGTCCAGGTGGCGCTGCTTGAAGGAAAAGGCATCGACGTTGTGGTGCAGATGGATCAGGAGGTTGGTTATGTTCATCCGGATAGTTCGCTTTCAGTCTGGGGCTTTTGACTTGAGGTAGTATGGAATTTCCGCGCCACCCGATGGTAAGGCGAGTTACGATGTACTGCCCATTACGGCGGATTGATAGTGTGCCAACAGATGCGGGTCTTCGATTGAGCCATGATGGTGTACCTGCCGCCAGCGACCTTCCGCTTTTCTGAAAATACGGCTGGTACGAATGGCGAGTTTAATCTCAGTGCCGCCCAGGCGAAAATACCCCCGCTCCCTTCCCACGGCATAAAACATCTCAGCTGTCTCGTGGATGGTGTAATCATAATACTCCACAGAGACTTCTGCAGCTCCATGAAAAATACGTTCATAGACGGCTCGTATCTCATCCCAGCCGCGTTTGATGCCGCCAAGCGGGTTATCCATGGAGATGTCGTCCGACTGAGCCCAATTCTCGGACATCATATCCATATCGCGTGCATTGAAGGCGCGATAAAACTGGGCCAGTGCAAGGAATGGAGAATTCAACTGCCCCAGGTCTTCTTTGCCGGTAATTGCCTCTTGAATTGGAGTCATATTTCACTTTCTAAGCACAACGGGCCGGGCCATGACCCGCACCGGGGCGCTTCTCAGCCCCGGTCGGCGTCCAAGGGCCTGGTTGTGTGCTTATTTGAGGAGCTTTTCTTCAACTTGATAAAGAACGCAAGCAATTGTGGAAGGATTCATCCTCCCCTCGCCAAAATGAATAGTTGCTGACTGCATTGCTTCAAACATTGCCGCTCTGATTACTTCCTGTGAAATATTTCTTGCTTCAAATTCGGCAAATGGCTTGCGTTTGAACATCTTTTCAAATTCTTCCATTCCGCGGAGAGTCCAGAACGTATCGTAAAATGACGTTCCGTATGCACGAATCCAAATCCACATGAATCTTGGGTCCTTCACGTTTGGTGCTTCTCTATGGCAGCGATGACAAAGGAGCACAAGATTTGACGGTTCATCAGGCCCAGCCATTGAATCTGGAATAATGTGGCAACGTTCGAGCTTGCTTTTATAGCCGCATCTCCAACAACGCTCATGCGCTTCTGCCCAATCGACGCTCAATCCGCATTCATCTTGGTGCTCCGACCAATAATCGACTATGTCGTCATGCTTAGTTTTGGGCATAGTTTTCCTTTTATTCACACAACGGGCCGGGAAATCACCAGCGGCGCGGGGCTTCTTCCGCGTCCGACTGAGTGCATCTTTCTGGATGGCATCCCGGTCTACTGTTTTAATCTTGGGTCGCTACTTTTAATGCAACGACTTGCCATAAAAGCAAAAACATTGGCGTTTAATGCCTCTACACTGGCGCGTTGGAACTCCAACACAGCTTTCGATTTCTCGGAACGAACTGCGTCAATATAATTTTCAGATGTCTTGGAATAAGTATTTTGCTCAATCATGGTCAGATTATGTTTCACATCTTCGCATTCAGAAGCAGAGTCATACGCGCCCTGCTGATGCCACTGAGATAACGGTTTACTGTCTAATATTTTGTATCCGCTCAAGTATTCGGCATTTTTATCGTACTTACTTCTCGGTGGGACAAGCAAATACCATCCGTCAGCCGCTAGAAGAGGTGTCGCAATAGTCAGCACAAGAAATGACGAAATGGCAATTAATAGCTGATGGTTTTTCATGTTTACCTCGTTTCTAGGATCGAATTTTGTTAGGACATGTAGGAGGTTTTATGAAATTTTCATCTTCAGACAGACACTATGCTATTGCTACTTTTGCTTTTCTTTGTTTGATACTTGTTGTGAACTTGATAACTGCTGTTGTAAATCGGCGGCAACACTTTGAACGGTCTGTTTTGTCCCAAGAAATTTCTGACCTCCGTTTGCGGGTTGAGAAGATCGAGGGAAAACAGTGAAAAACGCTGCAATACAGGCGGCTGTCATTGCAATAAGACTGACCCAAAAAGTAGGGTTTACTGTCCAATGCGGCTTTTTAAGTTCTTTAAGTTTCTCTTGGGTTTCCTTATGTCTTTTTATGTTGCTAATTTCATTGATTAAATGATTATAGGTGTCTTGGTTTAGTTGGTTTCGGTTTCCGTGTGTCATTACCATTGAGTGATAATCTTTCAACTGTTCTATAGACAATTTATCCAGATTGCCGTCTGCGTAAGTTTTTCTGAGGCATTCATATTTTTCGTCGAGTTCAGTCATTAGATTATCCCTTAATTTTCTTGCTGCATAACGGTGGTGAGGCTGACCCGCCCTCGGCGGGTCTTGCCGATGGTTGGCCGTTTTCTTCTCATTCACTGGCTTCGGAATAATGATTGCGTCGAGTGCAGTAGACGATGAAGCAATCCGCCCTCGTTTTTTTGATTTTCTTGAAATTCCTTCTTTGCCTTTTCTCGCCAATTTACATCGAATTTCTGAGTATCAGCTTCTGCAGCGTCATCGTAGCCTGGTGGAAGGATTGGGCTCTTGACAGAAAATGGGGAAACGCCTCCATCGCGGTGGTACAGTAACTCGCTAGTTGCAGTAAATCGGCCACAGCATAGAAGGTGAATATACGTGCGCTCACCGTCTGCTCCTCCAACACTTACGTCGATCCACTCTGGAACCTTGAAGTCTCTCCAGAGATAATCAACGACGGCCTCAGCCGTCGCAAAAACAATTGGTTTGTCATCGATTTGAGTGTCACTCGGATAGGTTTCCTCGTCAGCTTCAAGGGGATTGCCATCGAAGGACTGATTTGGAAAAATCAGGAATACTCTTTGGTTTGGCAACTCGTTTAAGACATAGCTCCGCGCAAAAGAGACAGCCGAATCTGTCGCACTCGAAAACCGATCCTGAAAATCTTCTCTATTCATATTTCCTCGGACAACTAGTTATTAGCAAGTTTCACGATATAAGTAATTTATTACCAATATAGGTAATTTATTATCGATATAAGTAATCTTCTAAGTTACTTATATCGGTAATCTCGCAGCTATTCGTACAGCTCCGCAAGCCGCTCTTCCAGCGGAGTACCGCGGATCAATCCATATCGGACGTACCACAACTTCCTTTCCGCATCCCATCGCCCCCGCATGGCGCGCAACTGCTGCCGCAGCTCCACCTCGTCATAAGCAACGCGAACCGGCACCAGGTCATCATGCTTGAAGCGCGGGGACTGCAGCGGCTTTTCGTCGACGATGATCTCAACCGTCTTCAGCTTCACGCCGCGCACTTCATCAAAGCGGTAACGGACGCAGAGCAAGGCATCGCCGTATTGCTCCACCAGCCGCTTGGTCCCGTCCTGACCCGGCTTTAAATGGGCATACGCCTTCATATCCTTCAACATGCACATCCTCCATTGGGCACTACCAAGGGTGTACCGCAGACACCCGGCAAAATCAAGTTGCATATCAACTGGTTATAACATTTTTAGTGTAAAGAAATTTTACACTTACCCTGCTGAGCGGCCCGCAGCAGCCGGTCCAGCGGCTGCAACATTGACATCCGACGCTGATTGCCGCTAAATAGAGCGGTTATCGATCCCCAACGAGGTATTGCATGCTGCAGCTCGACAACCTGACCAAGGAATTCGCCGCCAAACCGCTTTTCACCGCCATCTGCTGGCATCTGCCCAAGGGGGAGCGGGTCGGCCTGGTGGGGGAGAACGGCGCCGGCAAGTCGACCCTGATGCGGATCATCGCCGGCCAGGTGGAGGCGTCGTCCGGCGAGCTCCGCCTTGCCAAGGGTGCGACGGTAGGCTACCTGCCGCAGGAAGGGATCGTCTCACAGGGCAAAAGCCTGTTCGACGAGGCACTGTCGGCGCTGGCCGACCTGCGGCAGATAGAGACCGAGCTGAAAGAGCTGGAGGGGCGGCTGGCAACCGTGCCGCACGACGCCCCAGAGCACGCGGCGATCCTGGAACGCTACGGCCAGCGCCAGGAGGAGTTCCGCATCCGCGGCGGCTACGCCATGGAGGCGGAGGTGGGGACGGTGCTGCGCGGCCTCGGCTTTTCCCGGCAGGACTGGGAGCGGGATTGCGGGGACTTCTCCGGCGGCTGGCAGATGCGGATCGCCCTGGCCCGGCTGCTCTTGCAGAAGCCCAACATCCTCCTTCTGGACGAACCGACCAACCACCTGGACATCGAGGCGCGCAACTGGCTGGAGGAGTACCTCTGCAGCTACCCCTATTCGGTGATCCTGGTCTCCCACGACCGCTTCTTCCTCGACCAGGTCTGCCACCGGATCACCGAGGTCTGGAACCATACCCTCACCGATTACCACTGCTCCTACAGCAATTATCTCGTGCAGCGGGAGGAGCGGGTGACGGCGCTGCGCGAGGCAAAGCGGCGCCAGGACGAGGAGGTGGAGGCGATGGAGGATTTCATCCGCCGCTTCCGCTACAACGCCAACAAGGCGTCGCTGGTGCAGTCGCGAATCAAGCAGCTGGAGAAGGTGGAGCGGATCGTGCTGCCGCCGGAACGTAAACGTATCCGCTTCCGTTTCCCGGCCCCGCCCAAGAGCGGCCGGATCGTGATGGAGCTTGCCGGCATCGTCAAGCGCTACGGCGAGAAGACCGTGCTGGACCACGTCGACCTGACCATCGAGAGCGGCGAGCGGATCGCCCTGGTGGGGCATAACGGCGCCGGCAAGTCGACGCTCATGCGGATCCTGAACGGCGAACCGCACCAGGCAGGGGAGCGGCGGATCGGCCACAACGTGTCGCTCGACTATTTCGCCCAGGACCAGGCCCAGGTCATGGACCAGACCAAAAGCGCCTACGAGGAGTTGCTCTCTGCCGCCCCGTACGACATGGTGCCACAGCTGCGGGATATTCTGGGCGCCTTCCTCTTTTCCGGCGACGACATCAATAAGAAGGTCGGCGTCCTCTCCGGCGGGGAGAAGAACCGGCTGGCCCTGGCGCGGATGCTGCTCAAGCCGGCCAACCTGCTCCTGATGGACGAGCCGACCAACCACCTGGACCTGTTCAGCAAGGAGGTGCTGCTGGAGGCGCTCCGCTCCTTTCCGGGCACGCTGGTCTTCGTTTCCCACGACCGTTACTTCATCGACGGGCTTGCCACCAGGGTGGTGGAGGTGGAAGGGGGCGGACTCACTTCCTATCCGGGCGATTACGAATACTTCCTGGCGAAGAAGTCCGGCCAGCAGACCTCTGCCGAGGTGCGGGCAAGCGGTCCCGTTGCAACGGCGGGCGCAGCCGAGGCCGCGCTGCCGAGCTACGAGCTCTCC
The DNA here is from genome assembly GCA_009684525.1 of Geobacter sp. Taxonomy (NCBI): domain Bacteria; kingdom Pseudomonadati; phylum Thermodesulfobacteriota; class Desulfuromonadia; order Geobacterales; family Geobacteraceae; genus Geobacter; species Geobacter sp. Next base: position 34,287 of record WKKR01000008.1, on the reverse strand, counting down.
AAGGAGGATCGCCTCCGTCAGCGGGAGGAGGAGAAGCAGCGCCAGAAGTTAGAGCGGGCGCGGACCAAACGGATCGGCGAGCTGGAGGCCGCCATCGGCCAGGAGGAAAAGGCGCTGCAGGACGTGGAGGCCCGGCTGGCAGCCCCGGAGATGGCCGCCGACTATGCGGCCCTGCAGCAGGCGGGCAGCGAGCATGCTGCCATCGAGGCCCGGCTGGCGGCACTTTATGCCGAGTGGGAAGAGCTTGCAGCCTTGACAGAAGCGAGCTGAGCCGCTACCCTTACACTATGCCCATGACCCAATCCATAGCCATTCCGGAGAACGTGGTCCTCTATCCCCAGACCGAGCTGGTGGCCTTTCCCTACATGCTGGTCACCATCTACCTGAAACAGGGCGATCTCCCCCTCTTTGAGGATTGCTACGAGCACGACAAGCTGGTGGCCATCTGCAAGCTGCGCCATGAGCCGGGCAAGGATCTGGCCGAGGCGCTGCACGAGGTCGGCACGGTCTGCAGGCTGGTTCAGCTCACGAGACTCGCCGACGGCAGCGCCAAGGTGACCCTGGAAGGGCTGGTCCGCTTCCGCCTGCTGGAGATCCTCGAAACCAAACCGTTCCCCCTGGCCAGGGTGGAGGCGATCTCGGAATTCGTGGAGAAATCGCTCGTCACCGAGGCCCTGGTGTCGAGCCTCAATGCCCTGCTCAAGATCGCCCTCTCCTATGGCCGCCCCCTGCCGGAAGACGTGATGAAGCTGGTCGACTATATCGATACCCCGGCCCGGCTCGCCGACCTGGTCGCCCTCTATTGCAGCCCCCCCATCGACGAACTGCAGGAGCTTTTGGAAACCATCGACCCGATCGAACGGCTGAAGAAGGTCTACCTGCACCTGACCGCCGACGTGCAGCGGCTGCAGGTCAAGGGTGAGCTGCAGAGCGAGGTGACCCGCCGGGTGGGGAAATCGCAGAAGGAATACCTCCTGCGCGAGCAGATGAAGCATATCCAGGAGGAGCTGGGGGAGGAAGACCCGCGCAACACCGAGCTGAGCGAGCTGAAAAAGAAGATCGACTCCGCGGCCATGCCTGCCGAGGTGCGCTCCATCGCCGACCGGGAGATGCGCCGGCTGGAGCGGATCAACCCCTCGTCCCCCGAATACACCGTGGCCCGGACCTACCTGGACTACCTGGCCGGTATGCCCTGGCAGAACGCCACGACGGACAACCGGGACATCAACCTGGCCGAACAGGTGCTGGACGAAGACCACTTTAACCTGAAAAAGGTCAAGGAGCGAATCATCGAATACCTGGCGGTCCGCACCGTCAAGGAGAAGATGAAGGGGCCGATCCTCTGCTTCGTCGGCCCGCCGGGAGTGGGGAAAACCTCCCTGGGGAAATCCATCGCCCGCGCCCTGGGGCGCAAGTTCATCCGGATGTCGCTCGGCGGCATGCGGGACGAGGCGGAGATCCGGGGGCACCGCCGGACCTACATCGGCGCGCTTCCCGGCCGGATCATCCAGGAGATCTACCGCGCCGGCACCAACAACCCGGTCTTCATGCTGGACGAGATAGACAAGATCGGCCTCGACTTCCGCGGCGACCCGGCCAGCGCCCTCCTGGAGGTGCTCGACCCGGAGCAGAACAGCACCTTCACGGACCACTACATGGACGTCCCCTTCGACCTCTCCAACGTCATGTTCATCACCACCGCCAACCAGCTCGACCCGATCCCGCCGGCACTGAAGGACCGGATGGAGATCCTCCGGCTCTCCGGCTACACCGTGGAAGAAAAGGAATCCATTGCCAGCCGCTTCCTGCTCCCCAAGGAGCTGGACGAGAACGGACTGGCCGACCAGCCGCCGCAGTTTACCGACGAGGCGCTGCGCGCCATCATCGCCAACTACACCCGCGAGGCCGGCGTCCGCACCCTGCAGCGGAACATCGGCGCCATCTGCCGCAAGGTAACCAAGGAGATCACTCAGGGGAAACCGGCCAGGACCGAGATCACGCCGGCCGTGGTGGAGGAGTTCCTCGGACCGCGCAAGTTCTTCAACGAAGTGGCGGCCGAAGCGGACCGGATCGGCGTGGTGACGGGGCTTGCCTGGACCGAGAGCGGCGGCGACATCATTTTCGTCGAAGCAACCAGCATGAAGGGGAAGGGGGAGCTGATCCTCACCGGCTCTTTGGGAGACGTGATGCGGGAATCGGCCCGGACCGCCCTCTCCTTTGTCCAGTCGCACCGGGAAGAATGGCAGATCCCCGACGACGCCTTTACCGACCGGAACGTCCATATCCACGTCCCTGCCGGTAGCATCCCCAAGGACGGCCCCTCGGCCGGCATCACCATGGTCACGGCCCTGGTGTCGCTTCTGACCGGTCAGCCGGCCCGGCGCGACGTGGCCATGACCGGCGAGATCACCCTCACCGGCCGGGTCCTCCCCATCGGCGGGCTCAAGGAGAAGGCGCTGGCTGCCCGGCGCGCCGGGGTCCGCGCCCTGGTGGTGCCCGCCCGCAACCGCGACGACATGGACGACATCCCGGAAACCATCAAGAGCGAACTGACCTTCACCTTCATCGAGGAAGTGGGCGAGGCGCTGCTGGCAGCCCTGCAGACCGAGGCCGGCGCATCCCGATGAACGTCGCGATCTTCGACCGTGCCACTAAGCTGGCGCTGCTGCAGATCCAGGAGTTCTTCGCCCTGGCGGCCCGCGCCGTGCTCCGCGGCTTCACCCCTCCCTTCTACTACCGCGAGTTCACCACCCAGTTTGCCAAGATCGGCGTCGACTCCCTCTTCATCATCTGCCTGACCGGCCTCTTTACCGGCATGGTCATGGCGCTGCAGGCGCTGATCCAGCTCAGGCCGTTCGCCGCCACCAGCTACGTGGGAGGGATGGTGGCGGTCACCATGATCAAGGAGCTCGGCCCGGTCCTCTCGTCGCTCATGGTGGCGGGCCGGGTCGGATCGGCCATCACCGCAGAGCTGGGGACCATGGTGGTCACCGAGCAGGTGGATGCCATGCGGGTCGAAGGGACCGACGTGGTCAAGCGCCTGGTAACGCCCCGCCTGAAGGCGACCCTGGTGGCGATGCCGCTTTTGACCATTGTCACCGACACCGTGGCCCTGGGAGGCGGCTACCTGATCGCCATGGGGTACGACATCAACCTCCTCATGTACTACAAGTCCCTGCCCCAGTTCATGGTCTTCCAGGACCTGATCGAGGGGGTGGTCAAACCGGCGGTCTTCGGCTTCATCATCGTCATGATCAGCTGCTACATCGGCCTCTCCACCCGCGGCGGTGCCGAAGGGGTCGGCACGTCGGTCAAGCGGGCCGTGGTGCTCTCGTCGGTGCTGATCCTGGTGACCGACTTCTTCATGACCAAGATCTTCATCGTCTTCCGCTGAGACGCGAGGCAGGCAACGCAATGGATGTCGGAACGGAACTGAACAGCTGCATACGGATGGAACGGGTCACCTACTCGGTGGGTGGAAGGAGGATCATCACCGACTTCGACATGTCCCTGGGAAAAGGGGTAAACCGGACCATCCTCGGGGTATCGGGGGTGGGAAAGACCACCATCCTGAAGCTGCTGCTCGGGCTCTTGAAGCCCGATTCCGGCGAGATCTACCTCAACAGCCAGTCCATTGCCGGCCTGCGGGAGAGCCAGCTCTCCAGGCTTCGCCGCAACATCGCCATCGTCTTCCAGAACGGCGCCCTGTTCGACTCCATGACCGTTGGCGAAAACGTGGGCTACCGGCTGCTGGAGGAGGGGGAACTCCCGGAAAAGGAGATCGAGCGGATCGTGCTGGAAAAACTCTCTTTTGTCGGGCTTGAAAAGACCATCAATCTCTACCCGGCGGAGCTCTCCGGCGGGATGAAGAAGCGGGTCGCCATTGCCAGGGCCATTGCGGCCGACCCGGAGTATATCTTTTTCGACGAGCCGACCACCGGCCTTGACCCGATCGGCATCTACAACATCCGGAGCCTGATGCAGACCCTGCAACGGCAGGGGAAGACCACCCTGATGGTGACACACGACCTGCACACGGCCTTTGCCGTGTCCCAGCGCTTCTCGTTCCTGCACGACACGCAACTGATCTTCGACGGCTCGGAGGAGGAACTGCGGACCGCCGACCATCCGGGGATCAGGGAGTTCTTCAGCCCGACGGAGCAGTCGCTGTTCGTCAACGACCGGATCACCAACCTCGACCCTCTCCTGCACGAGCGGGCCGTGACGCATCTGGCCCGGCAACGGCCGATCAAACACTAAAGGCATAGCCATGAAGCGAAGCGACAATATTTCCTGGTCCCAGCTGCGGGGAGGTATCTTCATCGTGGTGGCCCTGCTCTTCTTTGCCGGCGGGGTCATCGTCATGGGGGAAAAGACCAAGTTCTTCGTCCCCAAGGGGACGCTGCGGGTCATCATGGATGACGTGGCCGGGCTCAAGGAAGGTGCGCCGGTCTGGCTCTCCGGAGTGGACGTGGGGCTGGTGCAGTCGATCCACTTTGCCCGCCCGCGGGAGAATAACGAGGTGGAGATCGTCCTGGAGGTGGAGCGGGAGGCGCTGAAGAAGATCGGCAAGGACTCGCGCATCACCATCAAGACCCGGGGGCTGATGGGTGAGAAGTACGTGGATATCACCCCGAGCATGACCGTGTCCGAGACCTCCCTGGCAGTGCTCCAGGGGACGCCGGTGGCGCGGCTGGACGACGTCATGGCCAAGGCGGGCTCCGCCTTTGACCGGTTGAACGGCATCATGGACAAGGTGGACAAGGGGGAAGGCTCCCTGGGGCGTTTCGCCAAGGACCCGGTCCTGTTCGACAACCTGGTGAAGCTCACCGGCGAGCTGAAGATCTTTGCCCAGTCGGTCAACCAGGGGGAAGGGACCCTGGGCAGGCTCAACCGCAGCCCCGAACCATATAACAAACTGATCGACATCCTCGACCGGGCCGACAACACCCTGAAGGACATCCAGTCGGCCGACGGCACCATGGGGCGGCTGATCCGCGACCGCCAGCTCTACGACAAGCTGGTGATGCTGGCGGACAAGAGCAACCAGGCCGCCGACGACGTCCGCCAGCTGAACAAGAAGCTCACTTCCACCGACGGCACCATCGGCAAGCTTTTGGGGGAACGGGAGTTCTACGACAAGGGGATGTCGCTGATGGAGCGGGCAGAGACCTCGCTCACGTCGCTGGAGATTGTCACCACGCGGTTGCAGGAGGGCCAGGGAACCGCCGGCAAACTGATCTCCGACAAAGAGCTCTACGACAAGATGAACCGGGTGATGGACGACATGAACGCCCTGGTGAAGGACATCAAGGACAACCCCAAGCGCTACGTGAAATTCTCGCTCTTCTAGCCCCAAGCTGCGGATCGTTGCCCGGCAGCGCTTCACAGCCTCTCGCCCCAGGTCCGTTACCCTCAAAAGCCCTCCGTTCGCTCCAGCGACCGGGGGCTTTCCGTTGAAAAAGTGTAAAATTCCTTTACACGTGTAAAATTCCTTTACACGAAAAACCACATAACCAATTGATTTAACTCTTGATTTAGCCGATAGGATGCGATACACCCATGATAGTACCATGCTGAGATGGGCCTATTCGTTTTTCTGCCACTGGGACTGCCCGGGTGGCAACCTGAAAGCCCGGCATCAGCGAACGACCGATAACATCGATCAGGGAGTATCGTATGCGAAACGTAGTGGCAGTCTTGCTCGTACTCATGTTGACAGCATGCGCCTCAAGTCGAGGTTTTGACCGTGGGAATCTTCGGGGCCAGATTCCCGACCAGCAACGGGTCACAGAGGAAGATATACAGAGAGTTCTCGAACTGAAACCGCAACTGCCCTCCCCATTCACGCTCGCAATCTATTTCGTATCACCGTCGACAGGTTCATGTTATGGGAATAACTGGAACTGGCTCAGTGAAGATAAAGATACGTTGCAGTCGCTTGAGGCAGAATTGAAGGGCAAAGGTATCCTATCGGAGGTTTTCGTAATCAGTAGCCAGATCGTCGAGGAAAGCGACAATCAGTCTATCCGCCTTGCAGCGGCTCGTGCCGGAGCGGATGCCGTGTTAATAGTCAACGGGGTGAGCGACATTGACCGATACAATAATGCCCTCGGCTATACCTACTTCCTGTTGATTACCCCCTTCTTCATCCCCGGCACTGAGGCTGATGGTCTTTTTATGGCAAATGCCACGATGTGGGATGTCCGCAACCAGTACCTTTACCTGTCCGCAGAGAGCGAAGGTACTGCCAAGGAAATCAAACCCGCTGTCTTCATCGACGAAAAGCGCATTATAAAATCAGCAAAATCTGCGGCCCTCGCGGCCCTAAAAACCGAGATTTCCTCCCGCCTGACACGAATAGGTGCAAAATGATCGTTCAACGATATACCCCTTGTAATGCCATGCGAGGGTGGCCCACGCCGAAGGATATGAAGCCCTAAGACAACCTGTGGGCGTTGTATCAGAGCAGGTAGTTGAACAACGGACCGGTCACCAGGAACAACAGGAACAACGACACCCCCAACACCACTGCACATGCGATAACCCGCTGCTTCATGACGCCGCCCCTTTCCGACTCCTCCATGCTTTCCAGGACAAGACCCTCTTACTGCTGTCCGCCCGCATTGTCCCGCGGCGGCGGTGCACCTTCGGGAACGGCCACCATCTGGCCGTCCATCGATTTGCAAACCGCCTTCATCGTGCCCCGTGGGGTAGTGACCTCCACCGCTGTCCCCTCGTTTTTCCCTTTGCAGGCATCGTATGCCTCCTGGGGCGGTTTCCGGTGGCCTCCTCCCCTTCTCTGCTGCATGTCGGTGTTGTCGCCCCAAACCGCGGTGCAGGGCACCAGCGCCGCAAACAGACAGAAGATACCCAACCGCTTCATCGTGTGTATGACCATAACGTTCTCCTTTTTGCCGGGCCGTGCTGGCACTGCGTCCGGGGCAGGTCTCTTCCGGCCGGACGCAAGCGTCCCCCGTGGGGATGCAGACCCCGAGACTGTAATGTGGGATCAGTGTAGCGGGAAATAATGGCGGGAATATGCAGGAAACGAGGAAAGACTGAGTTGCCCGGCAGCGCTCCGCCGGCTTCCCCTGTTTCGATTCGGGCAGGGCAGCAGGCAGAGTGTAAAATTTCTTTACACTATAGATGCCATAACCAGTTGATTTGCAACTTGATTTTGCCGGGCACCTGCGGTACACCGTTGGTAGTGCCTAATGGCCCACCTGAAACCGGGGTAAAATGGCGTGACCGTCTGAAGACACACACCAAAGGGGTCACACACACCAAAGGGGCGCCTCCTGATGTTAGAGATTGGTCTCTTTGACAGCATATCAGGAAGTCTTTGCCTTCTCGTTATGCCGGGAGGTGCCTTTTATATGATTATCAGGTCTCAACAATTGACACGCACCTCGAATCGCGGATTGCGGCAGTGTGGAGAACGGAGGAAGCATGTGCCGGAATATCAAGACCCTCTTCAACTTCGACCCGCCGGCTACGGACGAAGAGATTCGCGCCTCCGCGCTGCAGTTCGTCCGAAAGCTCAGCGGATTCAACACCCCTTCAAAAGCCAACCAGGCTGCCTTCGACCTGGCTGTCGAGCAGGTAGCCGAGGCCGCGCGGACCCTCCTCTTCTCGCTCACCACGGCTGCGCCGCCGCGCGACCGGGAAACCGAGAGGGCAAAGGCAATTGATCGAGCGAGTAAACGGTTCGGACGCACGTAACGGGATCGGAAGATCCTCCCCCATATCCGCCCGAAAGGCGCTGTTGCGAGAGGTCAGACCATGGAGTACCAGGTAGGGAAACCGGGCAGAATCGTTATTGCCCGCTTCAACGATGGAGACGATCTGCTGGCCGGGCTGGCGGATATCTGCCGCAAAGAAGGGATCAGGGCGGCCTGTTTCAGCATCGTCGGCGGCATCAGGAGGGGGCGCTACGTCGTCGGCCCGGCGTCGGAAGAGATGCCGCCGGTGCCGGTCTGGCGGGAACTCGCAGAAAGCCACGAAGCGGCAGGGTTCGGAACCGTTTTCTGGCACGGAGACCAGCCAAAAGTGCACTTCCACGGTGCGTTCGCCAAAGGGGATAGCGTAAGATCGGGCTGCCTGCGCGAGGGGAGCGAGACCTTCCTGGTGCTGGAAGCGGTCATCACGGAGATACTCGACGTGAATGCCATTCGCGAGCTTGACGAGGAGTCCGGCATGGTGCTGCTCAAGCTGCTCGCATGACCGACCCGATCCTTGACCATCCCGCTCTCTCGGCCCGCTATTTCTACCCCTGGCCCAATCGCTTCGCAGAACCGTTCTTCGTAAACGGCCCCGGCTATCGGCTCGGCTGCCGTTACCGCCACGTTTCGGACGACTATCCGACCATCATCCACTTCCATGGCAACGGCGAAACGGTAGCCGACTATCTCGACGACTTTGAGGAACGGATCGTTGCCATGGGCGCCAACCTGCTCCTTGCCGAGTACCGGGGATACGGCATGTCGAGCGGCGAGCCGGGGCTTGTCGCCATGCTTGAAGACGTCCGGCTTATAACCGAAGCGAGCGGAGCCCCTGCGGAACGGATCATCTTTTTCGGCCGTTCGCTCGGCTCGTTGTACGCTGTCCACGGCGCATCCCTCTACCCGCAGGCGGCAGGGCTGATCGTCGAAAGCGGCCTGGCAGACCCTCTGGAACGGATTCTGGTCCGGGTCGAACCGTATCAGGTCGGCGCAACGCCGGATTCGCTCAGGAGCGCAGTGGACAGGCACCTGAACCAGCAGCAGAAGATCGGGGCGTTCCGGGGCCGCGTGCTGATCATGCACACCCGAAACGACGACCTCGTCGACGTCTCCCATGCCGAGCGGCTCTATGACTGGGCTCATGAGCCTAAGGAGCGGCTGATCTTCGACCGGGGCGATCACAACACCATCATGGCGGTGAACGCTGCAGCCTATTTCGAGGCGGTCGAGCGGATCGTGGAGAGTATGGGGTAATCAGAAGCATCGGCCTGGAAATGTCGGGCTCTAGTCCTGATTTCGGGTCAGTGTAGCGGGAAATAAGGGCAGGGATATGCAGCGGTGGCGTTACAGCGCTACTCGGCCCATTCGATCGGCGAGCGGCTGCCGGGAATCGGCGAGGGCTCCACGTGCGCAGCCACGCACATGCAGTCCCGACCGGAGGCTTTTGCCTGGTACATCAACTGGTCGACACGTATCAGCAGCGTATCAGCCGAATCCTCGGGCAGATGACAGGTCACCCCGAGGCTTGCCGTCACGGTTCCCACCCCTTCGATCTCATGCCCGCGCAGTTCCGTCAACAGGGTTTCCGCCAGTGTCGCGGCTGCTTCCAGCGGCGTGTTGACCAGGAGAAGCAGGAACTCTTCCCCCCCCCAGCGGGCAAGGATGTCTGACGAGCGGATTCTTCCCCTGATCAGCTTCACCATCTCCTGCAACACCCGGTCTCCGGCCTCGTGGCCACAGGAGTCGTTCACCCGTTTGAAACGGTCCACATCGAGCATGACCAGCGAAAACGGCGTGCCATAACGATCCGCACGGTGGAGCTCCGCCTCAAGCGCCTGCAGAAAATGCCGGCGATTGAAGGCGCCGGTCAGTGGGTCGGTTACCGAGAGCAGGGTCAACTGCGATTCGAGCCGTTTCCGCTCGGTGATGTCACGGAAGACCGTGACAGAGCCGATCACCTTGCGCCCCTGCAGCATCGGCTGGCTGGCAACCTCGACCATGAAGGGGCTGCCGTCGGCCCGGCAGAACCACTCTTCCCCTTTGTAGCGCTCACCAGCATGGATGACCTTGTAGATCGGGCAGTCGGTCAGAGGGGTCTTTTCACCGGAGCCGTGGTGATGGAATAGATAATGGGCAATCTTGCCCATCAGGTCGGTGCCGGTGAGACCGAGGACATGCGCGGCAGCCTGGTTGACAAAGGTGATGGTACCGTCCTTGTCCATGACATAGAGGCTGTCGTCCATGGTATCGGCAATCAGCCGCAGATGCTGTTCCTGCTTTCGTACAGTCTGCACGCTCCGAAGAAACAGGTAGAATGCGATCCCCACCAGAAGCAGCATGACACTGAACATGGCCAGATGCAGGCGGTGGCCGAAATATATCTCGTCGAGTTCAGGAGATCGGGAAAAGGCGAGCAGGACAGCCTTGGAGCTCCCCTTGGCATCGTTGAGAGGCAGCATGGTGACTCGGACCGCGGTGCTCCCCTGCCGGAGCGCAATGGAGCCGGCATTGCCGCTGGCGAGTTGCGCCATGAAATCCTTCGACGTCCCCAGCCGTTCGTACACCGCCTGAACCGACGGCGAGAGTGGCGGCGGGCTGTCTGGAAGCTGCCGCTGGGGGTCCTCCACCAGCCACTCCCGGCTGAACCGTGCCGGCGCAAAGAGCCCTTTGTATTCTTCGAACAACTTGGGGAGCATTGCCTGGTCATGTACGGTAAGCAGATATTCACAGCCGGGATCGAGGGTGTGCATCTCCCGCCGGATCGCCTCAAAGGGCTGGCTGAATTCCACACTCCCCAGGTGTTTGCCGTTCCAGACGATGGGGAAAACGTTGCGGAAACCGACCATGATCCGACCGGTTTCAAAGGTATGTACCGGCTTGAGGCTGGAGTTGGCCATGACCACCGATGGCCTGGTGTCGGCAAGGGAATCGCCGCTGTTGTGCGGGGCATGGAACCGGAGAAAAGACCGGTTGTCGGACGTATGGAAATGGAACTGGCGGATATCCTGCTGGCTGAGCTGCTCGTAGGTCGGATAGAGCAGGCGGTACAGCTTGGCCCGGACGACATTCTTCCGGGCAGCATCGCTGGTATCAGCCGCCTTGAGCAGTTCGAGCACCTCCGGCTTCATGACATACGTCTGGAAATAGGCATCCATGGTATGGCGATGGGAAACGGTCACGGCCTTCCAGGCGATCTCCTGAGCGGCAGTCTGCTTGGCCAGGTTGAGCGCCACATGGGTGTCGCGTTCATGGCGCAGGAATATGTATCCCGTCAGCCAGACCAGGCAAGAGACAATACAGACAAACAGCGGAAGCATGTAGCTGCCCGTTCTGGATTTCAGCATCTCTACCTACCGTGCGCCCAAGTAGTCGCGAATTACCTGATAGTCCCGGTCCACTACCGGAGCGAACCCGTATCTCCCTGCGATGAACCTCTTGCTGCTTTCCGGCGACAGTTCCAGGAGCGCTTTCCGTATGGCTTCAAGCTGCTCGCGGGAAAGGGTTGCCCCGTTGCCGACCAGCACCAGCCCGGGGAATGGTGGCGTCTCCTCCATGATCCGCAAGGAGAGCGTGGCGTATTTGGCAGCTATCGATGACTTGATCCCCCCGGCGGCATATTCCCCCCTGATGACGGCAAGGGCCACATTGTCCTGATTGCCCAGGTATTCATGCGGGAATTGCCCGATACCTTTTCCGTGACGTCCCAGGATGTAATCTATCCCCAACTGGCCGCAGGTCGAGAGGGGCTGCACAAGGGCAATGGACCCGCGGAGTTCGCCCACCCGTTTCGGACCGTCGAACGCGGACACCAGGGCGCAGTTATAGGAAGAGCGTCCATCCGCTTCCTTGAAAATGGCCAGGGGAACGGCCTGGGGGAACTGTTCCCGGAGCTTCACGTAGGGGAGTGGCCCCATCTGGGCAAGATCAATCTGCCTTTCCCGAAAGAGCCGGATGATGTCGGCATGCTTCCGCTCGTAACGGATTTTGACCGGCCGGCCGATAGTCTTGGCGAGATGATCGGCAAACGGGGCATGACTGGTAACGGCTGTTTCCATATGCTCGATGGGAGAGGGGGTGTAGGTAATAGCCGCGGCACGGGCAACCGCGCCGGGATGCATGAACAGGAAGCAGGCTGCAACTGCGCATATCCAGGATGAACAGACTGTTCGCGTCATGGAACTCCTTGAATCATCTCGGGCATGTACATATATGTACCATTCCATCGGTATATTTCAAGACTTTGTCTCTGTGCAACGGAAAATATGATAGGGGCTGGTGGCGCATGGACAGCGCTATCGGCCACCACTGTAACCGGATTTGTTTCATTTCTCATGAGCAAAACCCTCGCCCCAGTGTAAATTCTCTTTACACACATCGCCCATAACATAACGAAATTATTCTTGATTTTGCCATGCAAACAAGATAAACAGGTTTTAACCTTTTTTCATCCTGTAGCTACTGAGACGTGCGTGAAATGAAATATGCATGAGGGATCCATGAATAGCATCTATTACATGGGTATCTCTGTACAACTCTGCAATGAACAAATGGAGGAATCACAATGAAACTGTTCAACTGGAACGCTTCGGCCCTGGTCGTTGCCGGAAGTCTCACCATGCTGCTGTCCGCCTGCGGCACGACAAAGAACTTCGCCGTGGATTCCAATCCGAAAGGGGCGCTGGTGGTGGCCAAAGCAAAGGAGGGCTACCCCATCGTCAAGGGTGCCACGGTCTACAGGGACACGCCTCTCTGCGAAACCCCGACAACGCTTCCTATCACGTTCATGGCAGACACGACGAAAGCAACGCTTATCGCCGAAAAAAGGGGATATACCTCCGCCTCGTACGATCTGGACAAAACCTCGGCAGAAACGGTTCATTTCGCTCTGCAAAAGATCGACGGAGTTCCCGAGTCGACATTCGACAAAAACGACCTGCCCTCGGCAGAGTTCTCCCTTTTGCCGCTCCACGTGGAGGTCCATGTCAGGTCCGGCGTCGGCAGACTGGACAGCCTGGATATCTCTCCGGAAGCCTCGCAAAAAGCAATGGACGAACTCACGGCAGAGGTGCTGAAATCCCTTGACGGCAACAAATCGCACATCCATCCGGCAGCCATAGACGCCCCGCTGAAAACCGACTGGAAGGCACTTACGCCGGATTTCAACAAGTATGTCCTGAAACTCGACGCGAACAGACTGCCGTACTACAGCCTCCCACCGTACATAACCACCAACGTGGAAGGGTTCGGATCGTTCCTGGGGAGACTCGGAAGTCAGCAGGGAAACGACAAACCCTATCTCCTTTATGTCTGGAGCAAGTGCATAACGGAAACCACCGGGCGTCAGGTGGGAAATGTCCTGTTCTCCCTCCTGGGGGCCGCCACAGCAGGCTATTCGCAGGCAGCAGGAACGGGATTTCATCACATCTACGATCCATCTGCGTTCGCTCCCGACTCAGGGACTCTTGTCATGATGTGTGTCATCGACGCAAAAACCTCGGAGGTTGTGCACATCGAACAGCGGGTATTCCCCGATATAACCGATGAAGATGCCCTCAAGGCCATGGCGAGCGCCATCAGCACATTCCCTGCAGCCGCTGCGAAGAAGGAGTGAACCCGGCAAGAGCGTGTAGGGCCGGGGCTGACAACAGTTCGTTTGCAGTTCTCCCAGGTCTGACAATCGGATGTCTCTTCTTCTGTCAAAAAGCCCCCGGCTGTTACGCAACCGGGGGCTTTTTTCAACCCCGCATGTAAAATTTTTTTACATGTGTAAATATTCTTTACACCAAAATCGCTGTAACCATTTGTTATACATATTGATTTTGCCAACCGAATAGGATACACAGATCTGTAGCGCCTTCACGGGATATCAATCCATGGAGTGGGCTGCTGTGGCGAGCCTTGCCGGGATCATGCGCCCCGATAGCACACCCCAGCCGATTTCTGCGCATCAGCACTTCGACGACATTGACAGCAGCGACATCCCGCATGCTGTACGGCACTGAACTCAGTGTGGTGGACTGCCACATTCATTTAAACGAAACGGAGACAACATGAAAAAGAGCCTTGTGATGCTATCTGCCCTTGTCTTTATGTCTGCACCTGCCTATGCAGAACAGAAACTGCTCATTACCGATGTGCTCGATCTGGGACAATCAGAAGTCTCGACTGCGATATCCTACAACTACTCCTCGTACGATTTTTCCGATAATGCCAAAATATATCCATCCGGCACTGCCAGAATCAACACCACCTCAGCATCCTGTTCCGCCGCCACCGGACTGGGACACGGCCTGCAGATATCGGCATCCATTCCCTATCTCCTCTCACAGAACTCCTCGTACAAATTTGAAACCACACCGGCAAGTTCCGTAAGTTCGAAGCGCGACGGACTCGGCGACCTGACTGTAGGCGCCAGATACCGGATGGTCGACGAAGAGACGGCACCGGTCACCCTGGTCACCGGTCTGGACCTGAAATTCGACATGGAAGACTCAGACCACGGCGGCACCGGGACGACCAACGTCTCCCCCTACCTGGCCCTGAGCAGCAAAGCCTCCCCAAATACCCGTGTCTACGCTTACTACGCAGCAGTGCTGAGGAATCATGGCGCGTCTGACACCCACGCCATCATGGCTGGAGTTGAGCAGGGCATCACCAACAGGGTCACCGCTGTCGTGGAGGCAGGGGTTAATTTCCTTACCAACAACGACCACCTGAAAAACACGGACGAATACGGGATCAACCTTGCCACTTACTTGCAGATGTATGGCAACCTCTACCTGATTCCATCAATCGGGGTTAGCGTGGCTGGAAGTTTCGACCGCAAGGATTCTACAACCCATTACGGTCCTACGCATTCCGCCGGTGGAGCACTGGCACTGTACTACCTGTTTTGATAGAGGATTTCCAACCGGGCCTCATTTTGTTGATGAGATACAATGAATCCAGAAAGGACTCGTTCGTGACAAAACTACTGCTTCTGGCAACGGCATTCATGACGTTGGTCGGCTGTACTTCGGTGGGGAACCTGGGCTTGGTCACCAGAAGCACGGGAGATCCGGGAGCGCTGCTGCGAAACAGCCAGCCCTACACCGAGATCGGCCCGGCAGAAGGTCAGGCTTGCCGCTTTTTCGTCCTGGCTGTGCTCCCTTTTGGCGATTCGTCGTTTTCCACTGCTGTTGAGGACGCTCTCAACAGACATAACGCCGATGCCCTGCTCAACGTAACCGTATCGAGCAGCCTGTACGGCTTCATCCCCATTTACAACGTCTATTCCTACACCTGCACCAATGTAAAAGGGATCGCCATCAAATTTGAGAAAAAGGAAGAGAAACCGCGCAACCCCTGACAAAGCAGGGGAAAGAAACGACGTCGCCTCCCCGGCTAAAGGCTTTCGTTCCCGGACCGAAAAGATTCTAGTATTTACGAAAGCATGCACTCAGCCAAGGAGAAGATCATGCGCATAATCCGTGGAATAGCCACTCTTACCCTGCTATGCCTGTTCGCCATGGCTGGCGTCGGCCATGCCAGGCAGGTCTTTCTGAAGGATGGCAGCATCCTGGAATGCGAATCGTTCTGGCGCAAGGGGAATGATGTCTTTGTCAAGGTGAACCGTGACGTGGTGGTCCCCTTCAGCAAGGACGAGATCGACCTGAAGAAAACCCTGCGCCTGCAGAAGAAAAAGACCGTCAAGCATGCCGCATCGGTAAAACAGGCCGTGAACGCCGAACCAAAGGCAGCAATCCCGGCACAACCAACAGCTGCAGAGCACAAAAAGGGACCCACGACAAAGGCCGCTGCACAACCGGCAACGACAGCAGCCGGCACAACAGCCACGGCCAAGCCGGCGGCACAGCAACCTGCGAAACCAGGAAAACCGGTTCCCGCCCCAGCCGTTACCAAGCCTGCACCGGTAAAACCACCGCCGGCATCGACCACCCCGTCCCCGCTTCCGCCGCCTTTGAAGGAACGGCAGTCGCTCCCCCAGCCGGCACCGAATTTGCCCAACCTGGCGGCAATAAGTTCGACTGTGCTCTATCTCGCGGCCTTCATCATCCTTGCCCTGATTATCCTTGTGATAGCCGGCAACTGGAAGGTCTTCGAAAAGGCAGGGGTGGCTGGCTGGAAATGCCTGATCCCGATCTACAACCTCTACCTGCTGCTCATTATTGCCGGGAAACCCTGGTGGTGGCTCATCCTCATGTTCATCCCCATCGTCAGCGTCGTCATCTACCTGCTGGCCATGCTTGCCCTGGCGGAACGATTCGGCAAGGGACCGCTCTTTGGCGTCGGTCTGTTCTTCCTGCCGGTCATCTTCTTCCCGTTGCTCGGCTTTGACAGCTCGGAGTACCGGGGATAGCCATCCAGAGGACTGGAGCCAGCACAATCGGGCGCACCCGATCGTCGCACAGACAGAGCCCCCGCAGTCACCAGACGCGGGGGCTCCTTTTGTTCCGGGCAGTTGCATGCCGCACCGGTTTCGGATTATGATTCAACACGAAAAAGAAAGGTTGCGATTTTAAGGAAAATATTCTAATAAAACTATGCGCCTCCCGTTGCAGGTCACCCCGTACTTCATCCGGGGAATCTCTTGTGCACATCCTCCGTTGCATTATCGTGCCGCTCTTGATACGCTGCTCCTGCTGCGTTTGCCGTCAATCCTCACAGCGGGAGAAGGGTAACATATGACCAAGAAAGCCGTCGTACTCTACAGCGGTGGGCTGGATTCCACCACCTGCATGGCCATTGCCAGGGCACAAGGATACGAGCCCTATGCCATGAGCTTTGCCTATGGACAGCGCCACAGCCATGAACTGGACGTGGCCAGGGCCAATGCCCGCCATTTCGGCGCCAGGGACCATCTGGTAGTTGAATTCGATTACCGCCAGGTAGGAGGGAGCGCCCTCACTTCGGACATGGCGGTGCCGAAAGAGGGAGTGGGCAACGATATCCCGGTCACCTACGTGCCGGCCCGCAATACCATCTTTCTCTCCTTTGCCCTCGGATGGGCAGAGGTGCTGTCGGCCTTCGACATCTTCATCGGCGTTAACGCCCTGGACTATTCGGGATACCCCGATTGCCGTCCGGAATACATCGCCGCCTTCGAGACCATGGCCAACCTGGCCACCAAGGCCGGGGTGGAAGGGAGCGGGCGCTTCGTCATCCATACGCCCCTGATCAGCCTCACCAAGGCAGAGATCATCACGAGGGGGCATGAGCTGGGGGTCGACTACGGCCGCACCCATTCCTGCTACGATCCAGACTCAGACGGCCTCGCCTGCGGCCTCTGCGATTCGTGCAGGCTGCGCCTCAAGGGTTTTGCCGAGGCAGGGATGACCGACCCGGCGCAATACGCAGGGCGCACACCGTGAAACAGGGAGCGAAAAAACCGGAATCCGGCGATATGACACCACTGAAGAAGAACGCGAACGACTCTCGGCTGAGCGACGTCCAGACTACCAGGGACACCCGCCGCATCCCCATCGACAAGGTGGGGGTGAAGGACATCTCCTACCCCATCGTGGTGATGGACAAGAACCGGAAGTTCCAGCACACAGTGGCGCGCATCAATATGTACGTGGACCTCCCCCATCACTTCAAGGGGACCCACATGAGCCGCTTCATCGAACTGCTCAACGCCTACCGCGAAGAGATCGGCATCGACAAGCTGGAAGCGATGCTCGCAGACATGAAAAAGAAGCTCGGGGCCGAAACGGCCCACCTGGAGATGGAATTCCCCTATTTCGTGGAAAAGCGCGCCCCGGTTTCCCGGGCCCGCAGCCTGATGGAGTATACCTGCAGCTTCAGCGCCACCCTGTCGGACCGCTTCGACTTCGTGCTGGGTATCCAGGTGCCGGTGACCTCGCTCTGCCCCTGCAGCAAGGAGCTTTCCGACTACGGCGCCCACAACCAGCGTGGCATCGTCAGCGTCGAGGTTCGCTACCGCGAATTCATCTGGATCGAAGACCTGATCGAGCTGGTGGAGCGCTGTGGCTCGAGCCCGGTCTATTCCCTGCTGAAGCGGGAAGATGAGAAGTTCGTTACCGAACAAGCCTTTGAAAACCCCAAGTTCGTGGAGGATATGGTGCGGGAGGTTACCCAGCGACTTTCGGCACTGGAGAGTATCACCTGGTTCAGCGTGGCGGCGGAAAACTTCGAATCGATCCACAAGCATTCCGCCTTTGCCAAGATTGAACGGGACATGCGGTAATGCAGTACGGGCATATGACGGAAATTCCCGCCCTGTGGATAAACCTGTGAACAAACGCCTAAACTGTGGAAAAATCTATTTCTTTTCACAACAATCAAACACGTTGGAAGCAGACGGGGCGCACGTTTGCGCATGTTTTGACCACCAGAAGCCGTCTATCCCCCAGAATGCATAATAAATGGTTTCTAACGTTTTGTCGGCACTGTTGATATTCGCCAAATGGCCGGTTCCCGGTGCGGTAAAGACCCGTCTTTCGCCCCCGCTGACCGCCGAAGAAGCGGCAAACCTCTATCGATGCATGCTCCTGGACACTCTGGCCGCCACCAGATCGCTGGCAGGCATTACGCGGATCCTCTGCTATGACGGAGGCGCACAGGAGAAGCATTTCCGGGAGCTGGCCCCGGAGGTGCGCCTGGTGCGGCAACAGGGTGAAGGGCTGGGAGAACGTTTGCAGAGCGCCTTTGGCGAGGCATTCGGCAATGGTTTTTCATCCATTGCCGTAATCGGTACCGACACCCCGCACCTGGCAACCGCGCGGGTCGTCGCAGCATTCAGTCTGCTGGCCAAGGGAGAGACAGATCTGGTCTTTGGCCCCAGCGATGACGGCGGCTACTACCTGCTGGCCATGAAACAGCAGCACCCGGAACTGTTCCGGGCAATCCCCTGGAGCAGCGCCACAGTTCTCGAAGAGAGCCTGGCGCGGGCAGCGGCCGCCGGGCTGCGGTCCACCCTGCTCCCCGGCGATTTCGATCTCGATACGGTTGACGAACTGCACCGCTTCATGGCCCTTCCCGACCAGGATACAGCACCGCTCACCAGGGAGTACCTGCACCGTCTCGGGTTTTGAACCGGCACAGAGGATCCACCCATGCAGACCTTAATGCTGAGATGCCGACCACTCCTTGCCTGCACCCTGATCTGGTGCATGCTCATGGCAGCCGTCGCTGCGCCGGCAGATGCCTCCACACTCCACGAGCGTTCGCTGGAACTCCTCGCCCATACCGCAAAAACAGCCGATCCGGCGGACTTCTCCTTCGTGGTTATGGGCGATTCCCAGGAAAACATCCGGATGCTGCGAAAGGTGCTGCGGCAATCGTGCGCCTTCAAGCCCCTCTTCATCCTGCACAACGGCGATGTTACCGACGGTGGCACCCGTACCGAATTCACCCGTTTTCTCACCGCCCTTGCCCAGGAGGCGGCGAATATCCCGGTGTTCGTGGTGCGCGGCAATCATGAGCGAGACCCGCAGCTCTTCAGGGAGATGATCGGCCCGCAGCTGTTCCGCCTCGATCTACCGCACCTGAATTTCGTACTTGCAGCGGTGGACAACAGCGAATTCGATCTGTCGGAACCGGCACGGGACTTCCTGAAAAGCGCCGTTGCCTCGTCCCGTCGCTATCGATTCATTGCCATGCACATCCCCCCCTACTCGACCACCTGGAACTGGTTCACCTTCACGAGCGGCATGCCCGAACTCCTGGCCATGCTCTCCATCCATCGTCCCACCACGGCATTCTTTTCCCATGTGCACCAGTACGCGCGGGATAACAGCCGCGGGTATCCCATGGTGGTCACCGGCGGTGCCGGCGCCTCTCTGCACGGCCGGGACAAGTTCCCCGGCGAGCCGGTCCATCATTTCGTGCTGGTCAGGGTGACAAAGGAAGCGGTAACGACACGGTTGGTCAAGGTGGAATAGGACGCAAAGGCAACTTGGTTTCCGGATGGGCACTACTTGAGGACGTTTACTTCGTAACCAACCCCCTTCAGGTGATTGATGACATCCGCGATATGCTCGTAGCCCCTGGTTTCCAGCTCCAGGAGCACCTCGGTCTTGCCGATGGGAAGCGACTTGGAACGGCGGTCGTGGGTGATGATGGAGATATTGGCCCGCACCAGGGCAATCTCCGCGGTGAGCCGGGCCAGGGCACCGGGCAGGTCGTCCAGCTCGACCTTCAGCTTCAGGTAGCGGCCGGCGGCCAAAAGCCCCCGCTCCACCACCACCGAGATGGTCTTGACGTCGATGTTGCCGCCGGACAGGACGCAGACCGTCTTGCCGGACAGATTCGCCACCTTCCCCCCCAACAGCGCTGCCAGCGGCACCGCACCGGCCCCTTCCACCAACAGCTTGGTCCGCTCCAACAGTGCCACGATGGCCAGGGCGATCTCTTCCTCCTCCACCAGCACCACTTCGTCCACCAGATCCCGCACAATGGGAAAGGTACGCTTCCCCACCCGCTTCACGGCTATGCCGTCGGCCAGGCTGACATGCACCGGAGCCGCCAGGATCCGCCCTTTCTGCAGGGAAAAATGCATGGAAGGGGCAGCGGCCGACTCGACCCCGATAATCCGGACATGGGGATGGGTCTCCTTGATGGCGGTGGCGATCCCGCTGATCAACCCGCCGCCGCCGATGGGAACCAGCACCGTTGACACATCGGCCAGATCCTCGAGGATCTCTTTGCCGATGGTACCCTGCCCCGCAATGACCAGAGGGTCGTCGAAAGGATGGACGAAGAGCGCGCCACTGGCAGCGCCGGCCTCCACTGCCGCGGCATAGGCCTCGTCGAAGGTCCGGCCGGTGAGGACGACCTCGGCGCCGTAGTCGCGGGTGGCAAAGACCTTTTGCGGCGGCGTGCTCTCGGGCATGTAGACGGTGGCCTTCACCCCGAGGAGATCGGCGGAAAAGGCGACCCCCTGGGCGTGATTGCCCGCCGAAGCCGTGATGACGCCGCGGACAAGGGCTTCCCGAGGCTGAGAGGTCATGAAATTCAGGGCACCGCGGATCTTGAAGGCACCGGTCCTCTGCAGGTTCTCGCATTTGAACCAGATCGGCACCCCCAGTTTTTCGCTGAAATGGTGCGACGGGATCATCTCGGTGCGCCGTACCCGCTTCTTCAGGCGATCTTCGGCTTCATGGATGAGACTGGTGAGATCCATACTGCTCCGTTATCGACATATGGCAGGCGTGTGCCTGCCACGTGCGCATCTGTTCAGTGCTCGTGGTCGCAACCACCGGGATGATGCTGGTGCCCGTGCCCATGGGTGTGACTGTACTGCTGACGGGAACTGGAACGCGGACGATGGCGGATATCCTTGATGATCGGGCCCTCGATGCACCGGGTACACTCCACCTGCAGGGTGGTGTGGGAGATATGGAACCGGTCGAAGAGGAGTTCCTCGATGTGACGCAGGACCCCGGCCTGCTCCCCCTTGAATTCCGGCTTGACGTCGACATGGGCCGAAAGCGCCAGGATATGGGAGCAGATGGTCCAGATATTCAGGTGATGGACGTCGTTCACCCCTTCGATCCCGCGGATCGATTCGCTTACCTCGGTAGTGCTCATCCCCCGCGGCACACCCTCCAGCAGGATATGGACCGACTCCCGGATCACCCGCCACGATCCCCAGAAGATGATACAGCCGATCACCGCCGAAATGCAGGCATCCAGCTGGTACCAGTCGGTAAAGTACATGACCAGACCGCCGATGATGACCCCCACCGATGCGGCGGCATCGCCGATGACGTGGAGGAAGGCGCTGCGCACGTTGAGATCGTCATGGGAATGCTGGTGCAGGGCACCGGCAGCCACCAGGTTCATCACCAGGCCGATGAGCGCGATGACAAACATGGGGAGGCTCTTCACCTCCTCGGGGTGCATGAAGCGGAGGACCGCCTCATAGAAGATCCCCGCTGCCATCAGGAAGACCGTGACCCCATTGATGAACGAGGCAAAGACCTCGGTCCGGTGCCAGCCGAAGGTCCGGGTGTCCGAAGCGGGGACGGCTGCCAGGCGGATGGCCCCCAGGGAGAGGATCAGGGCGAACAGGTCGAGGAAGACATGGGCCGCATCGGAAAGCAGAGCCAGGGAGTTGGTCCAGATCCCGCCGATCACCTCGGCCAGAAGGGTCAGAGCGGTCAGGGCGATGGCATAGGAGAACCGCCCTGCAATACTGTTGTCAAAATGGCTGTCGGCATGCATGGTCGTGCGTGAATGCGCCTCCTAGAACCCTATGGCCACTTTCAGGGTGTAAATAGGCCGCAGGGCGTATTCCACCTCGCCGAGAAGCCTGACCATCGGCAGCGGCTTCACTTCCAGGCCTGCAAAAAGACGGGGCTGCCAGATCCTTTCATTCTCCAGCGTCGGCGCGAGTGTCTTCAGGTTGCCGCTCACACGGCTGTCGATCCAGACCATCCCTCCACCCAGGTAGGGTGTGACGATGAGCAGACTTTTGCCGATGGCAGCGTCGATCCCGACGGTCTGGATGTCCAGGTCGTCGACCCCATCCAGCTTGGTATAGCTGGCACGAAGCGAAAGCGCCGGTGAAACCGTCCCCTCTTCAAGCAGCTCCTTGCTGATCTCGGCACCGTAGAGCCTGATGTTGGTGTTGGAGACATCGGCATACATGGCCCCCACGTCGATCCCGAAGGGAAGCCCCTTGCGCAGGCGCAGGGTCGGCAGGGTGATGTAATCGGGAGCGGAATGCCCCTTGAATGCGTTGCTCCAGTAGGAGCTGCCGACGTCGATAAGGCTCACCCCCACCCCGGCATCGAAACCGGTTATCCCGAGCGATTCCGGTGGAGCCGCATAGCGATAGGCCAACCCCATGCCCGCCTCTTTGCTCAAGCTGCGAAAGGTGCTTTGGGCAATTGGTGAAATAAAACCTATGTCCGCAGCTTCGGCAACGCCCGTCATCAATGCGATTGCAGCGATCATGATCAGGGAAAACCGCTTCATAAGGCCTCCTCAAGAGTAAATGTCGTCATAGAAGAAGTGTATCAGAGCCCTGGCAGGCGGTCAATGGCGCTCTCGTCTCGTCCGCTTGCATTTTCGCGGATTCACTGGTATGTAGTTTGAACAGAATGAGAATCCTTTCAGGAGGTTTGCCATGTCGTCACACCACCGGCTCCTGATCCTCGGCTCAGGCCCTGCTGGATACACTGCAGCCATATATGCAGCCCGCGCCAACCTGCAACCGGCGCTACTCACAGGTCTCCAGCAGGGTGGACAGCTGATGACCACCACCGAGGTCGACAACTGGCCCGGCGATCCCAATGGCGTGCTGGGCCCGGAATTGATGGAGCGGATGCGCCTGCATGCCGAACGGTTCAACACCACCTTTCTCCTCGACCAGATCAACAAGGCCGACCTTTCACAGCGCCCCTTCGTCCTTACGGGCGATGCCGGCGAATATACCTGCGACGCCCTGATTATCGCCACAGGCGCCTCGGCCAGATACCTGGGGCTTCCGTCCGAGGACCGGTTCAAGGGGAAAGGGGTCTCGGCCTGCGCCACCTGCGACGGCTTCTTTTACCGGGGAAAACCGGTCGCCGTGATCGGCGGCGGCAACACTGCTGTGGAGGAGGCGCTCTACCTCGCCAACATTGCCAGCCACGTCACGGTCATCCATCGCCGCGACAAGTTCCGCGCGGAAAAGATCCTTGCCGACCGCCTCATCGAGAAGACCAAAGGGGGCAATGTCACCATCGAGTGGCATCACGTCCTGGACGAGGTTCTGGGAGACGAGAGTGGGGTCACCGGCATCCGGATCCGCCATACCAGCGGCTCGACCAAGGATATCCCGGTGCATGGCTGCTTCATCGCCATCGGGCATTCACCCAACACCCAGCTCTTTGAAGGGCAGCTTGAGATGGAAAACGGCTACATCCGCACCCTGTGCGGCAACGAGGGGAATGTCACGGCAACGAGCGTCCCCGGAGTCTTTGCCGCGGGAGACGTCCAGGACGAGATCTACAAACAGGCGATCACCTCGGCCGGCACCGGCTGCATGGCCGCACTGGATGCCGATCGCTACCTGGACACACTCAAACGCTGATCATCGGCACAAACATCACGCAAGGAGGCAAACATGACGCATCTGGAAACCCACTGGGTCAACGAAACGCTGGATCTCAAAATTGCCGAAGTGCGCACCATCGCCACGCAGCTCAGCTCCGACGACCTCCAGCAGCTGGACAGCACCATCGCATCGCTCCTTTCTGCCACGCAACAGCTCAAGGAGATCGTCGATTCCTACCCCCACAAGAAGGGGTGAGGTTGAAAACGCCACTTACAGCAGACCGACAGCACCGGGGGACTTGGCCATGCTTGCAAAAGTCCTGAGCAGCGCGGTCCTGGGGATCGATGCCATCCTGGTGGACGTGGAGGTGGATATCGCCCAGGGGCTCCCCCAGTTTGCCACCGTCGGACTGCCGGACGGGGCGGTCAAGGAGAGCAAGGACCGGGTCAAATCGGCGCTGAAGAATGCCGGCTATGAATACCCGAGCCGGCGGATCACCGTCAACCTGGCTCCGGCAGACCTCCGCAAGGAAGGGACCGCCTTTGACCTGCCGATCTCCGTCGGAATCCTGGCTGCCACCGGCACCGTGAAACCCGACCGGCTCAAGGAGTATCTCCTTTTGGGAGAACTCTCCCTGGACGGCCGGGTGAAGCCGGTGCGCGGGTCGCTCTCCGTGGCGGTGGCCGCGCGCGAGGCAGGGCTTGCCGGCATCATCCTCCCCATTGACAATGCCGGAGAGGCAGCGGTGGTGGAAGGGGTCGAGGTGATCGGCGTCGGTGAACTGGCCGAGGTGGTGGAGTTTTTGAACCGCACCAGGGAGATCCCCCCCAGCCGGGTGGACGTGGCAGGGCTCTTCGGCATGCCCGAAGGCTATGGCGAGGACTTTGCCGAGGTCAAGGGGCAGGAGCACGCCAAGCGGGCCATCGAGGTGGCAGCCGCAGGTGGGCACAACATCATCATGATCGGACCGCCCGGCTCCGGCAAGACCATGCTCGCCCGCCGCATCCCGAGTATCCTCCCTCCCATGTCCTTTGAGGAGGCCATCGAGACCACCAAGGTCTACAGCGTCATGGGTCTTCTGGAACGGGAGACGGCGCTGATAGCCCAACGCCCGTTCCGTTCGCCCCACCACACGATTTCGGATATCGGCCTGATCGGCGGCGGCAATTCCCCCAGGCCGGGTGAGGTGAGCCTGTCACACAACGGGGTGCTGTTCCTGGACGAACTCCCCGAGTTCAAGAAGCATGTCCTGGAGGTCCTGCGCCAGCCGCTGGAGGATGGCCGGGTCACCATCTCTCGGGCACTCACCTCCATCACCTACCCGTCCCGCTTCATGCTGGTGGCGGCGCTGAACCCCTGCCCCTGCGGATATCTGGGCGATCCGCAGCACCCCTGCTCCTGCACCCCGATCATGATCCAGCGCTACCGCTCCCGCATCTCCGGGCCGCTCCTGGACCGGATCGACCTGCATATCGAGGTACCGGCGGTCAAGTACCGGGAATTGGCCGACCGGAGCGAAGGCGAGGGCTCGACCGCCATCGGACGCCGGGTGGAACAGTGCCGTTCGCTCCAGCAGGAGCGATTCCGCAACACCAGAGTCCACTGTAACGCCCAGATGCCGCCGCGGTTCATCAAGAAGCACTGCGAACCCGACGCAGCCGGCCATCGCCTGCTGGAGCTGGTCACCGACCGACTGGGACTCTCTGCCCGCAGCTACACCAGGATCCTCAAGGTGGCCCGGACCATCGCCGATCTCGAAGGGTCCGAACAGATCCGCGAGCAGCACCTCTCCGAGGCGATCCAGTACCGGACACTGGATCGCAGGACGAGCTGAGGAGACGGAACGACCAGATGACCTCACGTGTACTGCCATGACGCAACCGATCAATGACTGGCTGCAGATCATCCGCAACAAAATGCTCATGATCTGGTTGATAGCCGCAGGAGTGCTCCTCTCGCTGCTGCTGTCGGCTTTCGCTGTCCACAATTACCGGACGGCCACTCCCGTTGCGGCTGAAAGCCTGCGTGGGCTCGGTCTTTCCCTGACCTCCGCCATCGAATCGCTGGCCAGCCGCGACCCCTCGCTCGCCATCCTGCGCCGCCTGCACAGCAGAGACGTCGCCTATTTCACCATCCTCGACCGGGACGGCACCCGGCTCTTCCATACCAACCCCGACCTGGTCGGCAGCGTGGTGGAAGACCAGCGCTTTCTGCCGGTCTTCGTCGACGATGGCTTCATGGAAAGCCGCGTATTCCTCGGCACCGGCGAGGAGGTCTACGAACTCACCACCCCCCTGCATCTGGGAGGAAAGGTCCTGGCACTCCGTCTCGCCCTCCATGCCTACCGGGCCGATGCCATGGTCCGTCGGGCAAAGATGGGGATCGTCGTGGTAATAAGCCTGCTGGTCACCGGCTGGGTGATGGGCATCTTTCTCTATCGGGCGGCACGGCGAGCGAGCCTGCACCGCCAGGAGATGGCCAACCGGGAACGCCTGGCACAACTGGGCACCATGGGAGCAATACTGGCCCACGAGGTGCGCAATCCGCTTTCGGGAATCAAGGGATACGCGCAGCTGTTGGGTGAACAGCTTGAGGGGGACGAAGAAAAGACCTTCACCAACCTGATCGTCACCGAGGCCCAACGTCTGGAAGGGCTGGTGAACGACCTTTTGGCCTATGCGCGACAGGAGCCGCTGATCCTTGAGCCTGTTGCGTTGTCCGAGCTGCTGTCCCACTGCGTCGGGCTGCTGGAGAGGACCGCTGCCCTCCAGGGTGTCTCCATCGAGTACGGCAACAGCAGCGATCTGACGGTCAACGGGGACCGTGACCGGCTGGAGCAGATCTTGCTCAACCTTCTGCAGAACGCACTGCAGGCCATGCCCGAAGGGGGCCGCCTTTCGGTGCATGCCCGCCGTCGCGGCAGGCATGCGGAAATAGCCGTAACCGACACCGGTCACGGCATCTCTCCGGATGAACTGAAACGGATCTTCGAACCGTTTTTCACTACCCGGGCGCGCGGCAGCGGCCTGGGCCTCGCCATCTGCCGCAAATTTGCCGAAGAGATGGGGGGAACCATCTACGTGGAGAGCACACAAGGTGAGGGGAGCACCTTCAGGGTGGTACTACCGTCAGCTTCGTGACGGATGGGAAAGGAACCAAGATGGGCGCACGCATTCTGATCGTGGAGGATGACACCACCTTTCGTGGTCTTCTCCGGACGATTCTGGCCGGGGAAGGACATGACCCCCGCGAGACAACGTCTGCCGAAGAGGCACTGTCCGTGCTGAAACGGGAGAACTTCGACCTGGTGATCTCCGATCTCAAGATGACCGGGATGAGCGGACTCGACCTGTTTCGTACCATCCGCACGGATGCGACGCCCCCCCCGTTCATCCTGATCACCGCCTTTGGCACCATCGAGGAGGCAGTGACGTCGGTCAAGGAGGGGGTGTTCGACTTCCTCACCAAGCCGCTCAAGGACCCCGACACGCTGCGGGCGGTGGTGAGGAAGGCTCTGGAAGCAACCCGTCGCGAGCGCGATTATCTGGCGCTGAAAGAAACCGAGGCAGCCGGGCTGCCGCCGGAGGAGTTGATTTTTGCGGGTGTGGCAATGGGGGAAGTCCGCCGCCTGGTGGGAGAAGTAGCCCCAACCCAGGCCACCGTGCTGATCCAGGGGGAAAGCGGCACCGGCAAAGAGCTGGTGGCCCGTTCCATCCACCTGCTGAGCCCCCGTCGCGAACACAGTTTCGTGGCGGTCAACTGCGCCGCCATTCCGGAAAATCTTCTGGAAAGCGAGCTGTTCGGCCACGAGCGGGGTGCCTTTACCGGTGCGGTACAGGCCCGACGGGGGAAGTTCGAGCTGGCCAACGGCGGCACGCTCTTCCTCGACGAGATCGGAGAGCTCCCCTTTACCCTCCAGGCCAAGCTGCTGCGCGTCATCCAGGAGAGAGCGTTCGAGCGGGTTGGGGGGAGCAAGGAGATCCGCACTGATGTGCGGATCATCGTCGCGACGAACCGCAACCTCGCAGAAGAGGTCCAGCTTCGGCAGTTCCGGGAAGACCTCTTTTACCGGCTCAATGTGTTTCCCTTGACGCTCCCCCCCCTGCGGGAGAGAACCGATGTCCTGCCGGCCCTGGTCGATTATTTCATCCGCCGCTTTGCCCGGCTCACCGGCAAGCAGGTAACCGGCATCGCGCGGGATACGGCTGCCGTTCTCAAGAGCTACCCCTGGCCGGGAAACATCCGTGAGTTGCAGAATATCATGGAACGTGCCGTCATCCTCGGCCGCGGCATACTGCAACCCGCCGACCTGCCGGAGTCGCTGCAGCAGCAGCGGCAGAAACAGGTGCCGGGGAACGTCCTCGACGAGATCGAACGCGAAACCATCCTTGCCGCCCTGCAGAGTTGCGGGAACAACCGCCGCCTTGCTGCGGAGCAACTCGGCATCTCCAAGCGGACCCTGCAGTACCGGTTAAAAAGCTACGGGCTGATCGGCGAATAATGTTACAATGGTGCAAAGACGGTTCTTGCAGGTGCAATTCCTGCATCATTATTGGCGTCAAGAGGCCTGCACCGGGCCGATAGAGAGCAACGATTCAGTATAGTTAGCAGCACCTCCCTGATTGGTACGATTTGTGAGAAGCTGTAGAATAGAGGCACCACACTTACGACCCATGGAGGACATCATGAAAACAGCGAGATTGGCAGTATTCACCCTGGCAGCGGCATGTGCCCTGGCGTTCAGCTGCGAGGCCTTTGCAAGCGGAGGAGTCGGCGGCAGCGGACAGCAGATCAAGACCCAGGTGAAGTCACAGGTAAAGACGAAGACCCAGACGAAAACGAAGACCCAGGCAAAGATCAAGACCCAGACCAAGCAGCAGCTGAAGGACGGCAGCAGCACCGACCTTACCACCACCAGCACTGATACGGACAAAGGCGCAGCGCGCCGCCTCGGCCCCGGCGACGGTACCGGCAATGTAGTACCGCCCCTGGACGGGACAGGCTACGGCTCACCAGCCACGCATTAACGAGGAGATACCATGGAAAAAGGCCGCTCATTCATCCTGCTCGCCCTGATCATTCTTGCACTGCTCTCCCCGCAACCGGCAACGGCAGGATGGTTCGGCATGGAAAGCGAGTGGGAGAAGAGCGGCCTCGACCTCACCGCGGGGTATGACCAGAATACTGTCACCTCCATTACCGGGCATCTCACCCGAGTCGACATCGAAGGCACTACAGGACCGGCACTGGCAGTTCTCCAGCAAGATGGCGAATATGTTCATCTGGTGCTCGGACCGAAGAATTATTGGCGCAGCAAGGGTATTCCCCTCAAACTCGGTGACGAGATCGTCGCCAGAGGCTCCATCGCCCTGGGACGCGATGGCAAGACCTACCTCATTGTCCAGCAGTTAAGCAATTCCACCACCGGAGGCGAGTCGCGCCTCCGCGCCGATTCCGGTAAGCCCGCATGGGGAGGTGGCGCCTCCGAACGTCAACGTCCCATGCAGATGCGGCAATTGCGAAACGGCAGGGTTGGCAGATAGCGGCTGGAAACCGGTCTTGGAAATGAAAGGACAGACGCCATGCGGGCACTCAAAATCGTAATAACGGGAATGATCATGGCCGTATTCATGTCGGCCGGCACTGGCTGGAGCGCCGACCAGACCCAGCTGACCACCATGAGCCAGGAACGGCTCCAGCTCCGGCAGCAGATCCAGGACAAGACCAAGCGCCAGGAACTGCTCAGGGACCGGGAGCGGATCAGGGAAATGCTCCGGAACAGCGAACTCCGTGCCGAGTGTTTCCAGCATCGGCTCTTCATGCGGCAGATGATGCAAAACCGCGAGCTGCGTCAGACACTGCTACAGAACCACGAGATGATGCAGGAAATGATGCAGAATCAGCAGATGCGCCGTGAGATGGCCCGCAATCGCGAAATGGCTCAGGAAATGCAGCAGAACCAGGAATTGAAGCACGAGATGTTGAAACACCAGGAGTTCCGTCGCGTCATGGGAAGCCCGGCAGGTGCCGGCACGGCTACTGATGGCCAGCGGATGATGCGGCAGGGCAAATGATGAGGTGGGTAGAGCGTTTACAATTTCGCAGAGGCAGGGAATGTCTGTCCGGAGGGACCATGATTGCATCTCCATGGAAAAGGGTAACCCTGGTTGCGCTGTTCTGCTGCCTGGCCTTTGAGACAGCAGGAGTACCTGCCCAAGCCGGGACGTTACCGGATGGCGCTGGCGCTCCCTTTTCCGTCGGCACCGGCTTCGATTATGCCAGCGGCACCTACGGCACCGACACCCGGACGGATTTCCTCGCCGTACCCTTGATCGTCGACTATTACCCCACTGACCGGATCGACCTCGAACTGACGATTCCCTATGTGTATCAAAGCAACAGTGCCACGGTTTATGGCACCGTCATGCCCTACCGGCGGTCCGGAGTTGCCGGTGCATCCACGGTCGCGGGTGTCCAGAATGGCCGCTTCCTTTCCGGCCCGGGGAGTCAGTCATCGGGTTCCGGCACCATCGATCCCGACTCTTCGCAAGGGGGGCTCGGCGATATTACCCTCACCGCAGGCTATGTGATGGTGGAAGACGCAGGTCTGCTGCCGCGGTTACGCAGCACCCTGTACCTCAAGTTCCCGACTGCTGACAGGGACAAGGGGCTCGGCACCGGCGAATTCGACGCAGGCCCCGGTCTGGCACTCAGCAAATGGCTGGGTGACTGGCAGCCTTTCCTGGAAGGGGTCTATGTCTTCCAGGGAGAGTCAGACCTTTATGCAACCAAAGACTACCTGAACTACAACGGTGGCATCGGTTACCAGATCAGCGACAGTTTTTACGGGGCGGTTCTTGCCAAAGGGGCAACGGCACCGGCCGACGGCTCGCCGGCACCGTTCGAGGGAAGGGTGAAGTTTGCCTGGCAGTTCATGACCACCACCTCGCTGGAAGGCTATTTCTCCAAAGGCTTCAGCGATGGCAGCCCCGAGGTCGGAGGCGGTCTGGCGGTATTCTATACCTTTGGACAGTAACGAAGACCGGCCGGGTTTTCCCTGCAAACACAACAGCTCTGACCCTCAGGATGTGGCAGTATCGGGTATAGACCGATCGACTGCCACTTCCCGTTGGGTCAGCGCCAATGCCTTCTGATGCACAAGGGCATCGGCAACCTTTCGCCGTGCCTCGCTCAGCAACCGCTGCACCGTACCCCGTGACACCCCCATGCAGGCTCCTGCGTCTGCCTGCGTCATCCCCTCACCATCGCACAGATGGAGACTTTCCAGTTCGTCGTGGTAGAGTACCACCATTTCCAGTTCCCCTAAAGGGGTCCCGGCCGGCTTGAATACCGCTGCAAAGGCTGCCCGGTGGGGACAACTGCACTGTCGTGGTTTTCTGGGACGCGCCATCGGTTACCCTTCGCTTCAGTGGCAGCAACCGCCGCCATGCCCCTGACCTGCGCCATGTCCGGAGGCATGGCCGCCACAGACGCTTGCGGGCGAGAATTCCTGCAGTGCTGCGGTCTTCAGATCTGCCAGGGTATCTCGCACAAGTTGCCCCTTTGCCTGAAACACCCGGTATCCTGCCCGATTGAGCGACATGAGAGCGCCCCTGCCGATCCCCCCGACGACGATGCCGTCCACCCCCAATCCCTGCACGGCACGCGCAGGATTGCAGGCACCGTGTGCATGCCCCTTGTCGCAGTTTTCCTGCACGGAAAACTGCTCCGACTCGGAATCAACGACCAGATACAGCGGCGCTGAACCGAAGTGGTCGAAAACGGCACTATCGAGCCCCTGATTTTTCATGATCGGAAAACAGAGCTTCATCGGTATTACCTCCCCTGGATTTATTATTTGCATATGCACAATACTTGCGCTGGCGCCACCATGTCAAGCATTTTGTTCATATGCACATAAATCCACCCACCCCATGAACGGATCAAACACGCAGAGGTCTGAATCTGTGCGGGTGCCATTGCCAGCCCCCCTCAAGAGCCTGCAGCGGGAAAGCCAAGCGCAATTGCTTCATTTTGCGCAATTCTGCCATCCATCGTGCTGACGAATAACGGAAAAAATGCTTAACCGTCACCAACACGGGGCCGATATATCAAGAAGTACATCGGGCGGGAAACAGGCCCGCATAAACGGCAGAGCTCACCATGAAACCGATTTTCACCAAAAGCGACTATCAGATCCTGGTTGACGTGGAAAGCCGTAAGGCCTGCATCGTCAAAGGGTCGAACAGTGTCTATGTGGCGCTGGAAGAGCTCACTCCCCTCTCTGCCCTGGCCGCCAAGCACCTGCGCATGATGGGCTGCGATCCGAAGCGGTACCTGAACATCGGCCACAGCAACCATGTCATCATCAAGGAGGCTGCCACTGCCTGGCAGTCTGCCCTGAACCAGGCCAAACAAAAAATCGAACAGAGCAACTCATCCATGATCCACAGCTTGTGGCAGAACCTGCCAGGCCTCATGGAACTGCGCGACGCTGAAGATACCTATGCCGCCTGCCAGAAATCGGCAAGCCTCATGCTCGAATACCAGCAACGCGGTCTGCCGCCGACTCGACTCATGGAACTGCGCCAGAAATACCCACGTGCTGCAGCCTATATCCTCGCCGAAGCGTACGCTTTCTCCGGCAGTGAGACCATTGCCGAACTCGGTCGCCGCGCCATGCATCTCCTCATTTCCGGCGCCTCCGTCGAAGAGACGCTGGCCATCCTCCCCAATGTGCCGCCCGATGGAGCAACAACAGAACAGTACCAGCAGAGCGCCCTCCGATGGTAGAAAAGCAGCGACAGCTCGAAACCCATATTCAGGATCTCACCGACCTCATCGGCGTTGCCCGCACTGTCGTTTCCACCCTGGAAATCGACCAGGTTCTCCAGACAGTGCTGGAGAATGCCCGCAGCTTCACGGGAATGCCGGCCGGCATGCTGGCGGTCTACAACGAAAGCAGCGACCGGATGATCCTTCATGTTCACACCGGTTTGTCGAGCGACGTGGTCCGCCAGGAATGCTGGCCACTGCAGGGAAAGGGGGACCGGCTCACCCAGGAAGCGATGTCCGATTTCAGCATCCGTTACCGCAGTGACATAACCTGCACCAGCGAAGCGGTCGACGACATCCTCCGCCGGGAAGGGATCCGGGCCGTTGTCTGCGTCCCGCTGGCAGCCCATAACAAACCGGTCGGGATTCTGTACCTCTACGACACTAAGGAGCGCCAGTTCAAGGATCGGCAGCTTGACCTTCTTGCACTCCTCGCCTCCTTTGCCGCCATGGCCATCGACAATGCGAGCCTCCACAGCCGGACTAAGCTGATGGCCCTCACCGACGCCCTGACCGGGCTGTACAACAACCGCTACTTCATGCAGGTCTTTCCCCATGAACTGATCCGTGCCCGTCGCTACATGAAGCCACTCTCCCTCGTCATGATCGATGTGGACAACTTCAAAAAACTCAACGACACCTACGGGCACCCCAAGGGCGACCAGGTTCTGGCAGCGGTAGGCAATATCCTGGCCGGTTCCCTGCGCGCCGCCGACTTCTCGTTTCGCTACGGCGGCGAAGAATTTACCGTCGTTCTCCCGGAAACCCGACTGGAAGGGGCCTTCATGGTGGCTGAGAACCTGCGCGAAAAGATCAGTAAGGGAGTAACACCGCTCCTCGGCAGAAGCGCTGTACAGACGGTCAGCGTAAGCCTCGGTGTTGCCAGCTACCCTAGCGACGGCACCACCACCGACCAGATTCTTGCCCATGCCGACCATTGCCTCTACCAGGCCAAACGGCAAGGCAAAGACCGCGTCCACTGGGAAAGCCCCCTGTCCGCCGCAGGATGCCTATCCCCATCCGCCTGACATCATCCCCCCTTCGATACCACCGAGCACCGGGCTGCGCAGACCTCACTGATTCTCTCCTGAATCACCATTGATGCATACATCAAATTCCTCATGAGACGACCCGTGCCATTCTAGAACGATTTTTTTCTGCACCCCTCACTTTCGACCCGAAATAAAACTTGCAATAAATCAAATCGCGTTATATATTTTTACATAAGTAATTATCAATATCAGTACAATTTGCGATAACACTTTGGTTTGCTTCATTTTATTTCTAAAATAGCTGAACATAACAGTTATCGAACCGTTGACCACCTGCAGCATACACTTGTTTTATTTGCAGCATTTTTGACCGTTACCGGTTTTCGCCCACTTCATACTCGCCCTCCATTCCATGGAACTCCCGAGTTGACCTGCGCCTGAGTCGTTAACAAAAAAGCAGGTGCTCTACGCCTCGGAGTTCCATCAGCAATCGATGCCATTCCTGGTGGTTCCGACAGATTTTACTACGACAGAAAGGAGGGAAAAACCGACATTCAATTCATACCGGGATGTGGGACGCCGCGCCCCGGCTCTTGTTACCTAGCGACGAAAGGAGTAACTATCATGGCAGAAAGGCAGTATGACTGGGGGGCAATCGCCCGAAACCCGAAGTTTGTCGAACTGCACCGCAAGAAGACGGTGTTCCTGTTCGGCTGGTGGATCTTCT
>WKKR01000007.1 GCA_009684525.1 Geobacter sp. | reverse complement strand
CAAACTCCCCGCTGCACCGTCAAGGAGTTTTTTCAGAAAATTATCGGTTCTGGCTAAGTGGCTGATATCTCCACAGCTCCCTCTGACGAAATATGCACCTCGTCATTGTTGCGATGCCTTGAGTGCCTGATCAATGTCGCACATAATATCAGCCACGTCCTCGATACCAATGGACAGCCTAATAAAATCAGGGGTCACACCGGTGGACTGTTGCTCCACCGGGGTCAATTGCTGGTGTGTTGTCGAAGCAGGATGGATCACCAGCGACTTTGCATCGCCGATATTGGCAAGATGGGAAAGCAGCTTCACGTTGTCGATAAACCTCTTGCCCGCTTCCAAACCACCCTTGATACCAAAACCGATAATGGCGCCGGCACCATTGCCCAGGTATTTTACCACACGAGAGTGATCGATATGCTGTGCCAGCCCCGGATAATTGACCCACGAGACCAACGGATGACTGTCTAGCCACTCCGCTACCTTCTGGGCGTTTTCCACATGGCGGGCCATCCGCACATGCAACGTTTCGATTCCCTGCAGAAACTGAAACGCATTGAATGGGGAAAGGCACGCACCCATATCACGCAGCAGCGTGATCCTCATTCTCATGATATACGAGAGATTCCCGAGAGCATCCCAGTATTGAAGTCCATGGTAAGAGGGATCGGGCTCAGTGAACTCGGGAAACCGGCCATTGTTCCACGGGAACGTGCCGCCATCGACCACAGCCCCCCCAATACTCGTCCCGTGCCCTCCCAGAAACTTGGTCAGGGAGTAGACCACTATATCGGCACCCGAGGCGAGCGGCCTGAAGAGATAGGGGGTGGCGACGGTATTATCCACGATAAACGGGATACCTGCGTCGTGTGCGACGCGGGCGATCGCCTCAAAATCATCCACGTTGTTTTTCGGATTGCCGATGGTTTCGGTATAGACCAGCCTGGTATTAGCATCTATCGCCCTGCGCACGTTCTCAGGATCGGATGTATCGACAAAGTTCACCGTTATCCCGAGCCGGGGGAGGGTGTAATGAAATAGGTTATAGGTCCCGCCATACAAATAGCTGGTTGAAACGATATTCTGCCCTGCCCGAGCAATATTCAGGACCGCATAGGTAATGGCAGCCTGCCCGGACGCAAGTGCGAGCGCCCCTACCCCCCCGTCCAGCTCCGCCAGCCGCTTCTCCAGTACATCGCAGGTAGGATTCATGATCCGCGTATAGATATTACCGAACTCTTTGAGCCCAAACAGGTTTGCCGCATGCTCGGAACTGTTGAAGACGTAGGAAGAGGTCTGATAGATGGGGACCGCACGGGAAAGCGTTGCCGGATCGGGAGTCTGGCCTGCATGAAGCGCCTGGGTTCCAAACTTGTAATTTTCTGCAGACATACATACCTCTCTGGTGCGATTACTTATTTACGCACTATTTTTATCAAGTACACTGGCTTGACTTTATAGAAACCCGACAGAATCTGTCAACCTTTTTCCAGACTGCCTCTAGGGATACCTCGCATAGAATTCGGTCAATTCCCTGAGGCGGATTGCAGAGTCCGCGGTAAGGTCATGCGAGGAAAAGCGCCAACGCCAGTTCTCGCCGACCGTACCGGGAGTATTCATGCGTGCGGAACCTGACAGTCCCAAGATATCCTGCAGCGGAATGATCGCGGTTGCGGCAACAGAAGAGAGCGCCAATCGGATCATTTCCCAAACGACTTCTTCCGGAGTGCAGCGGAGATAGCGGCAGACGCGACGCTGCTGTTCGCCGTTCAATGTGTCAAACCACCCTTGCGTTGTATCGTTATCGTGGGTCCCCGTGTAGACAACACAATTCGGCACATAGTTATGCGGGAGGTAGCCGTTCCGTGCCCCCCCCTCAAACGCAAACTGAAGCACCTTCATCCCCGGCAGACCGAAACGGTCTCGCAAACTGAGCACTTCTGGTGTAATGAGGCCGAGGTCCTCGGCAATGAACGGCAGCTTGCCAACAGCAGCCTGAAAAGAGCTGAAGAGCGCTTCACCTGGCCCTTTGACCCATTGCCCTTTTATGGCGGTCTTTTCCTTAGCCGGTATCTCCCAATACGCCTCAAAACCCCTGAAATGATCGAGCCGAACAACATCATACAGGGAAAGATCGTTTTTCAAGCGGGCAATCCACCAGCCAAATCCATCTGCGGCAAGTCTTTCCCAATCATAGACAGGATTTCCCCAACGTTGACCGGTCTTGCTGAAATAATCTGGTGGCACGCCGGCTACCAACTCCGGTAGACGGTGACTATCCAATTTAAAGAGATGCTGATTACACCATACGTCAACCGAATCATAGGCAACAAATATGGGAGTATCGCCGACAATCAAGATGTTCCGTTCATTGGCATACTGCTTGACTGCCTTCCATTGTCGGTGAAACTGCCATTGCATGTACTTATGGAATCCAACCTCATGCCCGAGGCGATGTGAATATTCTGCGCACTCATCACGATTGCGCAGCACGAGCTCCTTTGGCCAGCGGTTCCAGCACTTCCCCTTGAACAGATCTTTCAGGGCCATAAACAGGGCGTAATCGTGGAGCCAGAAAGAAGTATCACAAAAATGCCAGAAGGAGTGCGTGCGGCGTGGATCATTGCCGGCAAAAAACCGATCCGCTGCCTGGCGTAGCAACCTTAATTTATATGCAGCAACACCGGTAAAATCTATCCGTTCCTCAGCCACAACCGGCGATATTTCATCGTTTCGCAGATCACCTTCCGACACGACAGTGGCAAGGTCGATCAGCAATGGATTACCGGCAAATGCCGAATAGCAGGAATAGGGAGAGTTCCCGTAACCGGGAGGCCCCAATGGGAGGACTTGCCAGAGAACCTGCCCCGCAGCTTGCAGGAAATCGACAAATTGTCGCGCCTCACCACCAAAAGTGCCAATGCCTCCATGTCCAGGGAGCGAAGTAGGGTGGAGCAGTATGCCACTCTTGCGTTGAATGTTCATGAATCCTCCCGCTGATGGATTCAGTATGCCACAGCAGGTAGGCAATGCAACGAGATGAGGACTTTACGGCGGGGTGGCAATCATGTTAGAAAGGAGTCAATAAGGAGGTGCGAACATGGTAAAGACTGCCCTTTTTGAAACGCTCATCGAAAGTGTCGTTGACAATGGCGATGGGACCTCCACGTTTACTCTAGAAGGAAAATCATATCTGATCCGTGACACCCTGGAGATCTCAAAGATCGCCCAAGATCACGGCTATATACTCATCTATTAGCACCTCGTTCACAATGGCAGGCCCCCAACAGGACTTTTCACTGCCTGAGCAGGTATCGCCCCATACCATAGACCGCCCCCTTCCCCAAATGGAAATATTCTCCAAACTGGAGAAAGGGGAAAAGATCTGATGGCACTGCGCTGAATCGCACCTCACCAGTCAAGCCTCCCTGCATACCTGGCCACTCCTCCCATTGCACAGTTGAAGATCCAACCCGCACGTCACCAGATTGCCTTGCCAGCCATTTATAATCCATATTCGGCTCAATCCCGCAATAGTAATAGGCAAGAGACGAATATCTGCGCATGAGCGGTCGGACAAAATCGCTAAAGGTCAACTGGCGGACTGGTCGCCCGTCACTGAGCAGGCGCAGTGGCGTCAACAGGACAACCGCAGCATCACTATGACCATCAGCCAACACCGGATTGGGGAACGAATCCGGGGACAGCAATACAAGCCCATCAGAGACTAAGCGTCCGACGGGATCCAACAGATTTGCAAAGTCGCCATTCACCCCGCAGGACAGAATCTGTCGGAGGATGATGGGGGTTTGAGCGATTGATTCACAGCGAGCGAGGGTACGTTGTACAGACGCAATGAATAGTGAAAGGCTGTTGACTGCCGAACCAGCCAATACAAGGGCAATGTCGACATCGTTTGCGGAAGCGTGTGATGAAGAAAGGACGGGAAAGTCAAACACAAATGGCAAGGGTGGTTTCTGGAATCGCTTGACTGCTGCAGGGTCAGGACTCAGGGCCTGACCGAACAGTTGCTCATAGATCAGCGGCTCCCCCCGCTCATTGCAGGTCCGCATGAATTCATCCCTGAAAAGGCGCCTGAATGAAAACAGCAGATACCGATCAGACGTCCCAGCCAAGGTAACGCGAAAGATGAGCTTGGCAAAGCTGAACATATTCACACCCTGCACGAAAAAAGGGGCGGGGATATGCTCCCCGCCCCTATTAAATCCTGCATAATATAGGTTATGCGAACAGCGCCTTCAGGTATTCGCGATTCATCCTGGCGATAAATTTGACATCAATACCCTTGGGACATGCAGCCTGGCACTCGTAATGGTTGGTGCAGTTGCCAAAACCACAATCCCTCATGGCCTGGATCATGTTGGTAACACGCTGTGCCGCTTCCGGCCTACCCTGAGGGAGAAGCGCAAGCTGTGAAACCTTGGCACCAGTGAAGAGCATTGCTGCGCTGTTGGGGCACCCAGCCACGCAGGCGCCGCAACCGATGCATTCGGCAGCGTCGGTTGCCTCTTCAGCAATTGGCTTGGGAATCATGATCGTGTTAGCATCGGGTACGCCACCAGTATGGCAGGAAGTATAGCCGCCAGCCTGGATAATCGTGTCGAGTGCAGAGCGATCAACAACCAGGTCTTTCACGATCGGGAAGGCACGAGCGCGCCACGGTTCAATATAAATCGTGTCGCCATCCTTGAACTTCCGCATATGTAACTGGCACAGGGTAGTGCGCTCTTGACCACCGTGCGGCATGCCGTTGACGACCTGTGAGCACATCCCACAGATCCCTTCGCGGCAGTCGTGGTCAAACACGATCGGTTCTTTTCCAGCATTAATCAGATCTTCGTTGACGACGTCCAGCATCTCCAAGAAGGAATGGTGCTCAGTGATCTCCTTGGCAGTGTATGTCTCAAATTTTCCGGGATCGTTGGCGTTCTTCTGGCGCCACACGATCAGTGTCAATGTCATGGTCTTGTGATCGCTCATTATTTGTAACTCCTTACAGCGAGATGAATAGTCTCGAATTTCAGGGGTTCCTTGTGAAGTTCAGGTTCCTTGTCGAGACCTTTGAATTCCCATGCCCCTACATATGAGAAATCGGCGTCATTACGCTTGGCTTCCCCGTCAGGGAGTTGATGTTCAACCCTGAAATGGCCGCCACAGGACTCTTCACGATGGAGTGAATCTCGTGCCATCAATTCACCGAATTCAAGGAAGTCAGCCACACGACCGGCATTTTCCAGTTGCTGGTTGAGCTCAGCCCCAGTGCCAGTGACCTTGACATTTTTCCAGAATTCTTCACGAAGCTTGGGAATCTGCTGTAAAGCTTCGGTAAGGCTCTCTTTGGAGCGGGCCATCCCGACATTGTTCCACATGATCTTGCCCAGATCACGGTGGAACTCGGTAACCGTCCGCTTGCCGTTAATGGCGAGCAGTTTCTTTGTCGTGGCATTGACGTCCTCAGCCGACTTCTTGAACTCGGCATGGTCTGTCTTGGTCCCACTGGGCTTGACAGTCGCCAGATACCCGCCAATGGTGTAAGGAATAACGAAATAGCCGTCGGAAAGACCCTGCATGAGGGCAGAGGCACCCAGGCGGTTTGCACCATGCACCGAGAAGTTGGCTTCACCCAGAACGAACAGGCCAGGAATATTGCTCATCAGGTTGTAATCGACCCACAGACCGCCCATGGCATAGTGTGGTGCCGGGTAGATGCGCATCGGTGTCTTGTAGGCGTTGTCGTCAGTAATCCGCTCGTACATCTCAAACAGGTTGCCGTAGCGTTCGCAGATGATTTTTTCGCTGAGACGCTTGA
Organism: Geobacter sp.; assembly: GCA_009684525.1. Classification (NCBI taxonomy): domain Bacteria; kingdom Pseudomonadati; phylum Thermodesulfobacteriota; class Desulfuromonadia; order Geobacterales; family Geobacteraceae; genus Geobacter; species Geobacter sp. Next base: position 140,681 of record WKKR01000007.1, on the reverse strand, counting down.
TCGAATCGGCATAATCGAGGTAAACACCACGACCACCGGGACCGACACCGCGCCCCTCATCACACTGCTCCTTGGCGGAACGGGACGAGATATCGCGAGGAGCCAGGTTTCCGAATGAAGGATACTTGCGCTCGAGATAGTAATCGCGATCCTCTTCGGGGATCTGCTCTGGCCGCTTGTTTACATCTTCCTTCTTCTTGGGAACCCAGATGCGACCGTCGTTACGCAGCGACTCCGACATCAGCGTCAGTTTGGACTGGTATTCACCTGCCTGCGGGATGCAGGTCGGGTGGATCTGTGTGTAGCAGGGGTTGGCAAAGAAGGCGCCCTTTTTGGCTGCCTTCCAGGTAGCCGTAACAGAACAGCCTTTGGCATTGGTAGAAAGGTAAAACACGTTGACATAACCGCCGGTGCAGAGGCAAACGGCGTCAGCAGCGTAACTTTCAATCTCGCCGGTAATCAGGTTGCGGCAGGTAATACCGCGGGCAACACCGTCAACCACTACCAGGTCCAGCATCTCGCGGCGGTTGTACATCTTGACCGAACCGAGCTTTATCTGGCGGGACAGGGCCGAGTAGGCACCCAGAAGCAACTGCTGGCCGGTTTCACCGCGTGAATAGAAGGTACGGGAAACCTGGGCACCACCGAAGGAGCGGTTGTCGAGATAGCCGGCGTAATCGCGGCCAAAGGGTACGCCCTGGGCCACACACTGGTCGATGATGTTGTTGGAAACTTGGGCGAGGCGCCAGACGTCAGCCTCACGGGCACGGAAGTCACCACCCTTGATGGTGTCATACATCAGGCGCAGGATGGAATCGCCGTCACTCGGGTAGTTTTTTGCAGCGTTGATGCCGCCCTGTGCAGCAATTGAGTGGGCGCGACGCGGGCTGTCCTGATAGCAGAAAGCCTGGACATTGTAACCGAGTTCTCCCAAGGAAGCAGCAGCAGCGCCACCGGCCAAACCGGTGCCCACGACGATGATGTTATATTTGCGCTTGTTGGCGGGGTTCACCAGCTTCAGGTCGAAGCGATGCTTGTCCCAGGTTTTTTCAATTGGTCCGGTTGGACATTTTCCGTCGAGTATCACTATGAACCCCCTATTATTTGCTCAGAATGCCGGTAAGTATAAAGACTGGAATGGAACTGTAGCCAACCAGGAAGACAACGGCCACAACCTTGGCCAACTTGGTAATAACCGGCAGTGTCTTGTCGTTATTCCAACCCACGGTCTGGAAGAAGCTCTGGATGCCGTGGCTCAGGTGCAGGAAAAGAACAACCATTGCTGCCACATAAATGAAGGCGATCCCACCCTTTTGGAAGCTCGTGAGAACCATGGTGAAAACATCATATCTCCCCGCAGCATCAACTCCTTGCACGATATCGGGAGTAACCCTCGCCGTGAATTGCATGAGGTGATACACAAGGAATACCAGGATCAGGAGGCCGGTCCAGACCATGTTGTCGCTGGCGAACGTTGCCTTGCGATAATTCTTCACTGCATAGGACTGGGGGGACGCTGCACTGTTTTCAAGTGTCAACTGAATGCCAAAAAGGACATGGACGGAGAGCAGGCTCAACATTGCAAGGCGGAATACCCAGACCAGCGGTCCCAGGTCGTGGAGATGCTTGGCATAGGCGTTGATGCCGTCTGCCCCGATGAAGATCGAGGAATTGCCGAGCAGATGCACGACAACGAAAAGGACCATCAACTGGCCGGTGATCGCCATCAGAATCTTTCTGCCCACTGAACTTGTAAGTATCTGCATATTGGTATCCTTTTACCTTGAGATTTCTCGTATTGCACGTACAGTAGATGCGTGGAACGTCCGATACGCCGGAAGACGAAATAGTTTCTGCTATCCCGTCAAGAACGGCTCAGAAGTACATCGAGGGGGCGCTCGCCATTCGTTGATCGTGCACATACGTACCTCCTTGACCATTAAATTTTGCGAATTGGAGACCTTCCCACTTCATTAATGCCAATTAATATGCCTCGTGTATACTGTATACTAAACGTCGTTTTAGCAAAATGCAACAAAAAAACCGCATAAATCCACGTCTGGCATGCTGTTGCATTTTTCACTTCGATCTGCTAATAAGATTAATTCACTGGTACTTTTGCTCACCATTAGCCTATCTTATGAATGGGATAATTAATGCATTTTATAGAAAAAGGCAACTTCCATTTTACCCTTGTGGCCAAGGATTTTTCTTCAGCTGCCAGGCGAGGACGGATCAGAACCCCACACGGAGTTATTGAAACCCCCATCTTTATGCCTGTCGGCACCCATGCTGCCATGAAAGCAATGACTCCTGAGCAGGTCTCTGCTACCGGAGCACAGATCATTCTTGCCAATACCTACCATCTACACCTGCGGCCAGGTGAAAACCTTGTCGAAAAAGCTGGCGGACTTCACACATTCATGGCTTGGGACAAACCGATTCTCACCGATTCGGGAGGTTTTCAGGTCTTTTCTCTGCCCAATAAGCGCATTACCCATGACGGCGCATATTTTAAACACGAACTCACCGGCGAAGAGATCTATCTCGACCCGTCCAAGGCCATAGCAATTCAGGAAGCACTCGGTGCGGACATCATAATGGCTTTCGATGAATGCATCCCCTATCCCTGTGATCGCCAGTACGCAGAAACGTCAACCCGTAAAACCATTCGATGGGCAGAGATATGCAAAAATGCCCAACAGCGCACGGATCAAGCACTATTCGGCATCGTGCAGGGGAGCGTCTATCCAGATTTACGCACCATGTGTGCTAAAGAACTGGTCGCCATGGACTTCCCCGGATACGCCATTGGCGGCGTGAGTGTCGGCGAAGGACTGGAACTGTTGAAACAAGTTGTCGAAGTAACGGTTCCCCATCTACCTGAGGGCAAACCACGCTATCTCATGGGGGTAGGTCTCCCGGAAGACATCTTGGCAAGTGTCGAACGGGGGATTGACATGTTTGATTGTGTCATCCCCACTCGCTACGCACGCAGCGCAACACTATTCACTAACCGTGGGAAAATCAGGCTTACAAACAAGAATTACCGCCGTGATTTCTACCCAATTGACCCCAATTGCACCTGCTACACCTGTAAAAATTTCACACGTGCTTACTTACACCACCTCTTCAATGCGAATGAAGTCCTCTCGGCTGTTCTTGCCAGCATTCACAATGTACACTTCTACCTGAACATGATGGCTGACATTCGCACAGCAATCGAAGAGCATCGTTTCCTTGACTATAAACATGAATTTCTTTCAGCCTATCTGGGAAAAGCAAAAAAGGATCGTCCTCATGAATGAACCCGGTTTTGAACGCCTCATGACCATCATGAAACGCTTGCGAGGTCCCGCAGGTTGCCCTTGGGATGCAGAACAAAACCACGAATCCCTCAAGCGGTATCTCCTGGAAGAGTGCTACGAAGTGCTTGAGGCGATCGATGCCAATAACGACGAACTTCTCAAGGAAGAGTTGGGTGACTTGTTGTTGCAGCCGGTTTTTCATGCCGTAATTGCCGACGAACGTGGCGCATTCACGATGGACGACATTCTTGCTTCAATCTGCGAAAAACTCATTCGCCGCCACCCCCATGTTTTTGGTGATGACACCATCAAGTCAAGTGATGAGCAAATTGTAAACTGGGAAAAGATTAAACAACAAGAAAAGGGTAATGAACGACGCTCTGCTCTCTCGGGAATACCACCACACCTACCAGCCCTGCTCAAAGCGCAGAAAATCACGGAGAAAGCTGCAAGGGTAGGTTTTGACTGGGAAGATAGCGATCAAGTATTTGCAAAAGTGCTTGAGGAGTTACGTGAGTTTGAGGAGAGTGTTGTTAGTGGCAATCGGGAGGAAATGGAAGCAGAACTAGGCGATCTTCTTTTTGCAATTGTTAATCTAGGCCGCTTTTTGTCATTAACACCGGAAGAGGCGCTCCGTAAAACGATTGATCGCTTCACCTCGCGGTTTTCCTATATTGAACAGACACTACAGGGGCAAAACATCTCCATGCAAGACGCCACTCTCCACGAAATGGAGTCTCTCTGGCAGGAGGCAAAGGTTTTGGAACGTAAACGCTGACTTATGAGTCCACTTCATGCACTTACCGTATTTTCGACATGCCTTATCCACCAATCATGTTGATGATCTGTGGATAAAGTTGTTAACAACGAGGATTTCTTTTGTAGACCGCCCTCCTTACGCAGAATGCCCACAATTTGCCCAGACACTTTCCCTTTTGTTTCAAGATAGTTACAGTCGCGCTTAAGTTTTTTAGTTCATTACCCTACTGCGACGTCAGTAGTACGGAATACCCCTCCAAGAAGATACAGAAAAGGGGCGCTGATTTGATATCCAGCGCCCCTTTTCGAAAGTACTATTTTGTAACCTTCGTCAGTCTGCTTTTGCCTCGCAGGTTTCTGCAGTTTCAGACAGCGTGGACACAGGCGCATCCGCAACTGCTGCAGAGCTTTCCTGAGCATCAACGGTAGCGATCTCAGCCGGTTGCTCAGTAACAGGCTGAGCAGCCGTGGTGACCGCAGGCTCAACCTTCACTGGGGCCTTTTTTACCGCTATTTTCTTCGCGGGTCTTTTCTCAACAAGCTCCTCGACTAGTTCAATCTGGGAAAGGAGTGCATTATCGCCGGATCTTTGCCCCAGCTTGATAATACGGGTATATCCACCATCACGCTCCTTATATCGCGGTGCTATGGCACTAAAAAGCTTTGTCACCACTTTTTTATCGCGAATATAAGCAGATGCTAGTCTAATTGCATGAAGATCCCCCCGTTTCCCAAGGGTGATCATCTTCTCGGCAATAGAGCGGAGCTCTTTCGCCTTTGCGTCTGTCGTCGTAATCTTTTCATGCTGCAATAATGATGTCACCATGTTTCTGAACATCGCGACTCTGTGACTCGTTGTTCTTCCTAGTCTTCTTCCGGCCTTAGCGTGACGCATGACTACAGATTCCTTTCTCTATTCCAATCTTGCAGGCTACTCTTCGTCCTTGCGCTCGCCACGGAGCCTGCGCATGACTTCCTCATCCGGGAAGTTGTCAAGTTTCATTCCGAGGGACAGCCCCATATCAGCCAAAACATCCTTTATCTCATTAAGAGATTTACGACCGAAATTCTGTGTTTTGAGCATCTCGGCTTCAGTCCTGATAACCAGCTCACCGATGAGTTTTATGCCTGCATTCTTCAGACAATTGGCAGACCTTACCGAAAGTTCAAGTTCATCAACAGACCGATAGAGATTCTCGTTGATCCGCTCAGAATCCTCTTCATGCTCAACCTCTTCCGGCTGCTCAACCTCTTCATCAAAATTGATAAAGATGGTCAACTGCTCCTTGAGAATCTTAGCAGCATAGGCAATAGCATCATCAGGTTTTACACTTCCGTCGGTCCATACTTCTACAGTGAGTTTGTCATAATCTGTTATCTGACCGACACGCGCGTTAGTGACCTGAAAGTTGACCTTTGAAATAGGAGAAAAAATAGAATCTATCGGCATGGTACCTACAGATGCCTTTTCATCACGATTCCTGTCCGCAGGTACATACCCCTTGCCCATCCTGACAACCATCTCCATTTCAAGATTGGCGTCCTTGGAGCAGGTGGCAATGTGGTGGCCCGGGTTAAGGATTTCAATATTGGGGTCGGTAACGATATCGCCGGCCTTAATGATGCCTTCTCCACGGTGTATGACCCGAATCGTACGAGACTCGTGACCATGCATCTTGAGACGCACGCCCTTGAGATTAAGAATGATATCAGTCGCGTCTTCTGTTACACCCGGGATTGCAGAAAACTCATGCAAAACCCCTTTAATCTTAACAGATGTTATGGCAGCTCCCTGCAATGAAGAAAGGAGCACTCTTCTCAGCGAATTACCGAGCGTTGTTCCAAAGCCACGTTCAAAAGGCTCGGCATAAAATTTACCATATGTAGGCGAAAGAGTCTCCGATTCAACCTGGATCTTCTTTGGGCGTATCAGATCACGCCAGTTCTTATACATGAATTCCTCCCTGTCGCGGATTGCGTAGCCGTTACTTGGAGTAGAGTTCGACGATCAATTGCTCTTGAATAGGCATAGTGATGTCTTCTCTAACAGGAAGGGACTTGAGCACGCCCCGATATGCGTCCTTGTCCAGCTCCAACCATTGTGAAATACCACGCCGCACGACGCTATCCAGCGCATCGTTTACGCGCGTTATCTTCCGACTCTTTTCGCGCAATTCAATGGTATCGCCAATCTTGACCAGAATTGACGGAATATTGACCTTTCTCCCATTGAGCGTGAAGTGCCCATGTTTGACGAGCTGGCGAGCTTCTATGCGTGAAGAAGCAAATCCGAGTCGGTACACAAGATTGTCGAGTCTCCGCTCAAGAAGTACGAGCAAATTCTCGCCAGTCACACCTTTCATGCGCTCAGCCTTCTCAAAATAGGATCTGAACTGTTTTTCAAGAATGCCGTAAATTCGACGGACTTTCTGCTTTTCGCGCAACTGAACGCCATAATCAGAAACTTTTGCTCGCCCTTGGCCATGCTGACCAGGAGGATAGTTTCTACGTTTTATTGCACACTTATCCGTATAGCAGCGCTCTCCCTTAAGAAAGAGCTCCATATTTTGCCTCCTGCAGAGTCTGCAGGATGGACCCGTATATCTAGCCAATCAAAACCTCCTTAGCCGAATTTGCATCGGAATTATACTCTTCTCCGTTTTGGCGGACGACAACCATTATGGGGGATGGGTGTAACATCCTTGATGAAACTTACATGAAGACCAGCAGCCTGAAGTGCTCTAAGCGCTGATTCACGACCAGAGCCCGGTCCCTTGACGTATACTTCCAAGGAACGCATACCATGCTCCTGGACCTTCTTTGCACAATCCTCTGCGGCTATCTGAGCAGCAAATGGAGTGCTTTTGCGCGACCCCTTGAAGCCTTTGCACCCTGCCGTTGACCATGCGATAACATTACCAACCTGATCAGTAATCGTGATCATGGTATTGTTAAAAGTAGCCTGAATATGGGCTACACCGTTCGGAATATTCTTCTTTTCCTTCTTTTTCTTAACAACGCGCTTCGCTGGGCTTGCCATTATCCCTCCACTCTCACGTATTACGTTTCCTATTTCTTCTTGCCTGCAACTGTCCTGGCAGGCCCTTTACGCGTCCTTGCATTGGTCTTGGTACGCTGCCCCCGCACAGGGAGTCCTTTTCTGTGCCTGAGACCGCGGTAACATCCGAGGTCCATCAGTCGCTTGATATTCATCGACACATCCCTGCGGAGATCGCCCTCGACCTTGATGTTCTTATCAATATACTCGCGTATCCGCGCGACTTCAGCCTCTGTAAGCCCGTCGGTACGAGTATTGAAATCAATACCGCTGCCAGACAATATCTGCTGCGCTGTCGAGCGCCCGATACCGTAGATATATGTCAGAGCAATCTCAATACGCTTATTTTTCGGAAGGTCAATTCCTGCAATGCGTGCCAATGTTAAATCCTCCTCTAAAGGCTCTTAGCCTTGACGCTGCGAATGTTTAGGGATATCACAGATCACTCGCACAACACCCTTGCGCTTGATGATCTTGCACTTATCACAGATTCGTTTTACTGATGCCCGTACTTTCATCCGTTGGTATCCTTTCAGAAACAAGGTCATACCCTTGTCAGTATTTCAGGTCCATTGTCCGTTATGGCAACGGTATGTTCGAAATGCGCGGAGAGGCCACCATCACAAGTTACTGCGGTCCAGCCATCTTCAAGAACCTCAACCTCATAGCCCTTCTCATTGATCATCGGCTCTATGGCCAAGACCATCCCAGGCTTCAACTTCACGCCTTTTCCTGGCTGCCCATAGTTGGGTATTTGAGGGCTCTCGTGCAGACTTCGGCCTATGCCATGACCCACAAAATCCCGCACTACACTAAATCCACGGGACTCTACATAACTCTGAACCGCGTATGATATATCCGACAACCGCCCCATAGGCTGAGCTGCCTCTATACCGGCATAAAGTGACTCTTCAGTCGCCTGCAACAGCTTTTGGGCTGAAGGAGTTACATTTCCAACAGGGACCGTAAGCGCTGCATCCCCGTAAAAGCCATCAACAATAACACCAAAATCAAGACTCAGTATGTCACCTGCCAGCAGAACTCGTGAACTGGGCATACCATGTACCACTTGCTCATTCACTGAGCAACAGAGTGAGTACTTGTAGCCACTATACCCCTTGAACGCCGGCACAGCCTTTCGCTTTGCTGCCTCTCGCTCCGCAATCTTGTTGAGCGAGCCAGTCGTAACACCAGGGACAACGTTCTCAGCCAAAATAAGGAGAATCTCGGCAACTATCCTACAGGAGACCCTCATCCGGTCGATTTCCTGAGGAGATTTGAGAACTATCACCCAACATCACCCTGAACAATGGAAAGAATCTGATGCTGTATAGACTCTATGCTCCCAACCCCACGAACATCGCGAAGCAACGATGCGTTCCTATAATAATCTATCAGAGGTGCAGTCTGCAGGTCATATACCTCGAGACGCTTACGCATGGTCTCCTCGCGATCATCGTCGCGCTGAAAGAGTTCACCGCCACACTCGTCGCATTTTCCAGCTACGCGAGGCGCGTCAAAAATTATATGGTAACCCTTCCCACACCCCTTGCACGTCCGGCGACCCGTAATTCGACCAAGAAGCTCATCATTGTCTACCGATATTGAGATCACGTGCTCAATTGACCTTGCCTGCCCTTCAAGCATGCAACGCAACGAATCAGCCTGACTCACGGTACGAGGAAAACCATCGAGAATAAATCCAGCCACACAATCAGGCTTTGCCAAACGCTCTTCGACAATTCCGACAACAACAGCATCCGGAACGAGCAGGCCATCATCCATAAATGCCTTTGCCTTTGCACCCATGGGAGTCTGCTCCTTGACAGCCGCACGCAATATATCACCGGTCGAGATCTGCGGAATCGACAATGCCTTAACAAGAAGCTTTGCCTGCGTTCCCTTCCCTGCACCAGGAGGACCAAGAAGTACGAGATTCATGACAGCGCTAACCTACTTCCTACCCTTAATTTTGACACCCTTCATGAACCCCTCATAACTCCTCGTTATAAGGTGAGACTCAATCTGGGCAACGGTGTCCATACCTACACCAACTGCAATCAACAGAGCCGTTCCACCGAAATAAAAAGGCAAATTAAACTTACCGATCAGGATCGATGGAAGGACGCAAACCAATGAAATATAAACAGCCCCGGCAAAAGTAAGCTTTGTCAGGACCTTATCAATATAGTCCGACGTCTCTTTACCAGGCCGAATCCCAGGGATGTATCCACCATGCTTTTTCACATTTTCCGCCACATCGACAGGATTAAATGTGACAGCCGTGTAGAAGTAGCAAAAAAACACGATGAATGCAACATAAAATATATTATAGGCCCAGTTCCCAGGGGTAAGACTCTTAGCTGCCTGTTGAACCCACGGGATATCTATAAAGTTCCCAATCGTTGCGGGAAACATAATGATAGATGACGCAAAAATCGGCGGGATGACTCCAGCCATGTTTACCTTGAGAGGGAGGTGAGATGTCTGCGCACTGAAGGTCTTCAAACCAACGACACGCTTTGCGTAGTGAATCGGCAATCTTCGCTGTCCACGCTCAACATAAACTATTGCCGCAATGACAAGAAACATCAGCGCAAGTACAAACAGGATGATAAAAAGCGAAAGCTGACCGCTCTTCAGAAGACGGACACTGTTCAAAAGTGCTGTCGGAATCCTCGCCACAATGCCTGCAAAGATTATCAGAGAAATTCCATTCCCGATGCCCTTTTCAGACATCTGCTCGCCAAGCCACATGATAAATGCAGTGCCTGCAGTCAGGGTGATAACTGTCATGACTCGGAAACTCCAGCCAGGACTCGGCACAACCAACTCGCCTGCAGGCCCTCTCATGCTTTCCAGGCCGATACTGATTCCGAGGCCCTGGATAACACTGAGAACTATGGTCCCATAGCGAGTATATTGAATGATCTTTTTCCGTCCGGATTCCCCGTCTTTCGAAAGCTTTTCAACAGCCGGGACTACGACTGTCAGCAACTGGAAGATAATTGAAGAGGAAATATACGGCATGATCCCGAGGGCAAACACTGTGAGTCTTTCCAGTGCGCCGCCCGAAAACATATCAAACAGACCAAGGAGCGTACCCTGAGCCTGCTTGAAGAAATGTGACAATGCAATACTGTCTATCCCAGGTGTTGGGATATGACATCCAACCCTGTAAACGGCAAGCATAGCCAGTGAGAAAAGGACCCGTTTTTTCAGCTCAGGGATCCTGAAAATATTCTGGAATGCCTCGATCAAGGCTGGATCTCCTCAACAGTGCCACCAGCGGCAACAATCTTTTCCTTGGCGGCAGCGCTGAATTTGTGCGCCTTAACCGTGAGTGGCTTGGTCAATTCGCCTGTAGCAAGAACCTTTACCCCACTTTTGACTCCACCGATCAGACCGCAGTTCAAAAGAGTCTCCACATCAACGACGGAATTTGCTTCAAAAACATTGAGCCTGCCGACATTGATCTGAGCATACTCAATCCTGTTGAGCGGATTGAAACCACGCTTAGGAAGACGCCTCTGCATGGGCATCTGGCCCCCTTCGAAACCGGCCTTGATGCTGCCACCACTTCTGGCTTTTTGCCCTTTATGACCCTTTGTTGCTGTCTTGCCATGCCCAGAGCCCGTGCCTCTTCCGATTCTCTTCCGATCTTTCGAAGCACCGAGTGCAGGCTTTATCGTATTCAGTCTCATTACAAATACCTCGCAGGATTACTCTTCATCTACTTACCAGAAACGTTACACGCAATATGCCCGATATCAGACAGGTGTCTAAGCCACTCTTCATGCAGTGACATATTTTATAGCAGCTTGTGTGTGTTCAGACAGTGGGCGTTGACAATGTTTACACAAAATATCGAATGTAAAAGCGCGAAACCAGATCGCAGTGAGGGTCTATTCGCCAACTCCACGACGCTGCATGATCTCTTCAGGGCTTCTCAGTTTCCTGAGCCCATCAAACGCTGCCTTTACCACGTTATGGGCATTGTTTGATCCCAGACATTTTGCCAGTATGTTTTGAATCCCCGCTGACTCGAACACCGCACGTGCTGCACCGCCAGCGATTACGCCCGTACCTGCGGATGCAGGCATCATCAGAACGCGCCCAGCACCAAAATGCCCTTCAATTTCATACGGGATTGTATGACCTACAACGATAGGAACCTTGATAAGATTCTTTTTCGCCTGCTCTACGCCTTTACGGATAGCTTCGGGAACCTCGTTAGCCTTGCCAAGGCCATATCCGACATAACCATTGCCATCCCCTACCACAACGAGCGCTGAAAAACTGAAGCGACGTCCGCCTTTGACAACCTTTGCTACACGGTTGATGTGGACGACACGATCAGTCAGAGTTAGTTCGCTTGGATTAATCTTCAACAATTGAGGCCTCCTTTTACAGTCCTAAAAGGACAGTCCATGCTCTCGGGCTGCATCAGCAAGTGCCTTGACCCTACCATGGTACAAAAATCCACCACGGTCAAAAACAACTGCCTTGATGTTTTTTTCCAACGCGCGCTTGGCAATCTCAGCGCCGACCATTTTAGCGGCCTCTATATTCCCGGTAGATGAAAGTCCTGTTGCGACATCCGCCAGGAGAGTCGACGCCGAAACCAGTGTCATACCCGTATTGTCATCGATGACCTGGGCATAAATGTGGCGAGCGCTTCTAAACACATTCAGGCGGGGACGTTCTTCATCACCCCTGATCTTCTTCCGAACCCTTACCTTACGTTTCAGGCGGGCTTCTTTCTTTTCCGCAAGAGAACTCACGGCACACTCCTCATAGTCTATTTTTTACCGGTCTTGCCGGCTTTGCGCAGGATGGTCTCATCAGCGTACTTGATACCCTTCCCTTTGTAGGGCTCAGGGCCGCGGAAACTCCTGATCTTGGCAGCAGTCTCGCCAACAAGCTCCTTGTCGATACCCTTTACGAGCAATTTTGTCATCTTTTCAACTTCAACAACAATACCGGTGGGAAGCTGAAAGTTGATCGGATGAGAGTATCCCAAGCTGAGGTTGAGGATGTCTCCCTTTGCCTCAGCCCTGTACCCGACCCCGTTGATTTCAAGAGCCCGTTCGAACCCTTTCGTCACGCCAACAACCATATTGTTGATCAAGGTACGCGTCAGTCCATGTGCAGACCTGGAACCATTACTCTCATCTTTCCTGGTCACTACAATGGAAGCATCAGATATCTCTACGATCACGCCCGCCATAACCGATCGCGACAAGGTCCCTTTGGGGCCATCAACGGTGATTACGGAATCAGTATACTGGACCTTAACCCCTTTGGGGATTTCAACTGGTAACTTACCAATCCTCGACATACACAGCACTCCTTAGAAATATTACCAGACTGTGCAGATGAGTTCCCCACCCACACATGCCTCACGTGCAGCTTTATCGGTAAGGATCCCTTTGGATGTGGACAGGATTGCTATCCCCATTCCGCTTTTTACGCTCGGGATCTCGTCATGCTTTACGTAACGCCGGCTACCTGGCCTGCTGACCCGCTTGATTTCCGAGATGACCGGGTCTTTCTCGTCGATATACTTGAGATAGATCCGTAGCACACCCTGTTTCTGGTCGGCTATGACCTTATAGTTCTTGATAAAGCCCTCTGAACGCAGGACATTGGCCAAGCTTACTTTCATGTTGGAGGACGGAATATCCACCTTTTGAAGTTTGGCAAGGTTGCCGTTCCTGATTCTTGTAAGCAGATCTGCAATGGGGTCAGTCATGGACATCGATATGCACTCCTCTGTTACGTATTGCTCTGGTTCGTGTTACCAGCTCGATTTAATAACGCCAGGGATCTGGCCGCTGGAAGCAAGTTTGCGCAGACAGATTCTGCACATATCAAACTTCCGGTAGTATGCGCGCGGCCGACCACAGAGGGGGCAGCGGTTGTACTCGCGGACCTTGAATTTACTCCCGCGCTGAGCCTTGATGATCATTGATGTCTTAGCCACTTGCTTCCTCCAAACTTTGTTAGTTCCTGAACGGCATTCCCATGTGTTTCAGTAATGCCCGGCCTTCTTCGTCAGTCTTCGCAGTCGTTACGATCGTGATATTCAACCCCTTGATCTTATCGATCTTATCATAATCGATCTCGGGGAAAATCAACTGCTCCTTAACGCCAAGCGAATAATTCCCTTTCCCGTCGAAACCCTTGGGCGATACGCCCTTGAAATCCCGTACACGAGGAAGCGATATATTCATGAGGCGGTCCAGAAACTCGTACATCTTGTCCTTACGGAGCGTTACCATGCAACCGATAGGCATGCCCTGACGGAGTTTGAAGGTAGCTATGGATTTCTTCGCCTTGGTGATGACAGGCTTTTGACCTGCAATCTGAGCCATCTCAACTGCTGCCGAATCCAGAATCTTCACGTTCTGGATGGCTTCTCCCAACCCCATGTTCAGAACGATCTTTTCCAGCTTCGGAACTTCCATGACGTTCTTGTACTGCATCTCCGTCATCAGGCGGGATATGATTTCTTTATGATAAAGCTCTTTCAGCCTGGCCATCTTACGCCTCCGTCTTATTTATCAAAGGACTCGCCGCATTTAACGCAAACGCGCACCTTCTTGCCATCATCAAGGATATTGATCCTCGTCCGTACCGCCTTCTTACAGGTATCGCAATGAAGCATCACATTGGAAATGTGAATGGGCGCTTCCTTCTCGACAATACCACCAGCTTCATTGCCCCGCGCTCTGGTATGGCGTTTGACGACATTGAGTCCTTCAACGATCACACCGTCCTTCTTGGGCACCATGCGTAGTACCTTACCGGATTTGCTCTTATCTTTCCCGGTTGTCACCACAACGGTATCGCCCTTCTTTACATGCAGTTTCTTGCCCAGCATCGTCTATCTCCTTACAGCACCTCAGGCGCCAGCGATATGATTTTCATGAACTTTTTCGCCCTGAGTTCACGTGCAACCGGACCAAAGATTCGCGTACCAACCGGCTCCCTCTGGTTGTTGATCACTACCCCGGAGTTGCCATCGAAACGGATATAGGAACCGTCCGGACGACCTATCTCTTTAGCGGTCCTCACTATGACCACCTTGACGACATCCCCTTTTTTCACCTTTGAATTAGGGAGGGCCTCTTTAACGGAAGCTACGATAATATCGCCAACTCGTGCATATTTACGCTTGGATCCACCAAGCACCTTTATGCAAAAGAGCTTTTTCGCTCCAGAGTTGTCAGCTACGTCGAGGATTGTCTGCATCTGTATCATTGACGAACTCCTATCCTACTGTACAGAGGAAATAATCTGCCGGACTTTCCAGCACTTGTCCTTACTCAACGGGCGTGACTCCACAATTACCACCCGGTCGCCAACCTTACAGCCGTTGGCTTCATCATGAGCCTTGTACTTGGCTGTTTGGCGAATATATTTGTTATAAACAGGATGTTTGACGATCCTGTTGACCTTAACGACTACAGTCTTATCCATCTTGTCACTGACAACCACGCCGATCTGAGTTTTTCTATTACCGCGCTGACTCATTGCTTACCCTCTCTGTCCGCTTTTTTCACGGAGCAGCGTCTTCACCCGCGCAATATCCTTGCGAAGAGCCGCCAGTTTCGCTGTATTCTCAAGCCTGCCGGTATGAAGCTGGAACTTGATATTGAAGAGTTCCTTGGCAAGCTCCTTGTCCTTGACGTTGAGTTCTGCAGCGTCAAGCTTTCTGAATTCACTAGCCTTCATAGTTCCCTCCCCTGGCTACAAATTTGGTGGGTACGGACAACTTATGGGCAGCAAGTCGGAAAGCTTCACGTGCTATTTCTTCTGTAACACCTTCCATTTCGTAAAGCATCCTACCGGGCTTTACCACGCAAACCCAAGACTCCGGGGATCCTTTACCTTTACCCATACGTGTCTCAGCAGGTTTCGACGTGAGGGGCTTATCAGGAAACACGCGGATCCAGATCTTGCCACCCCTCTTGATATAACGGGTCATGGCAATACGGGCAGCTTCAATCTGCCGTGAGTCGAGCCAACAGCACTCAGTAGCCTGCAGACCGAACTCTCCGAATGAAAGCTCTGCACCACGACTGGCAGCACCGGTCATGCGTCCCTTCATTTGCTTTCTATGTTTAACTCTCTTGGGCATCAACATCGTACAAACTCCTCATCATTTCTTTCTTAACCGGGAAGAACTTCGCCCTTGAAAATCAGCACTTTGACGCCAATAATTCCATACGTTGTCTTGGCCTCGGCAAAACCGAAATCGATGTCGGCGCGGAGCGTATGCAGAGGTACCCGTCCTTCACGATACCACTCGGTCCTGGACATTTCGGCGCCGCCCAAACGACCGGAGCAGGTGATTCTAATACCTTTGGCACCAAACTTTAGGGCTGAGGTTACGCTCTTCTTCATGGCCCGGCGGAATGCGATGCGACGCTCAAGTTGCAGAGCTACGTTCTCGGCGACAAGTTGTGCATCAAGTTCCGGCTTGCGGACCTCCTGAATGTTCAGGTAGATCTCCGTATCGGTGAGCTTGGCGAGGTCCTTTTTCAGAGTTTCGACCTCTGACCCCTTCTTGCCAATGATGAGACCGGGACGCGCAGTATAAATGTTGATTTTTGCCTTGTTCGCAGCACGCTCGATCTCTATTTTGGAAACACCGGAATTATAGAGACGCTTCTTGAGAAAACTTCTGAGTTTCAGGTCTTCATGAAGCAGTTTTGCGTACTCGGACTTTGCATACCAACGCGAATCCCAGGTCTTGATGACCCCAAGCCTGAAGCTTATCGGACTTACTTTCTGGCCCAAACTACACCTCCAACGGTTCTATTATTTCTTGTCAGCCAGCACTACGGATATATGGCTGGTCGGTTTACGGATCTTGCTTGCCCTGCCCATCGCCCTGGGGACAAAACGCTTGAGAACGGTTCCCCCGTCAACGAAAATCGTCTTGACATAGAGGCTGTCCACATCAGCGACGCCTTTCTGTTCGGCGTTTGCCACAGCTGAACTGAGCAATTTGGCCAGGATCTTAGCCGAAGGCTGGGGAGAGAACTTGAGAATGGTCAATGCATTCTGTATGGACTTCCCTCTCACCATGTCTGCGACCAGTCTGGTCTTTCTCGGCGAAAGTCGGACAGAATATAATTTGGCACGTGATTCCATGCGAAACTCCTTTACAGTTTACTTCTTCTTCAACTTGCTTTTTTTGTCGGCAGCATGACCGTGGAAGGTCCGTGTCGGTGCAAATTCACCCAGCTTGTGTCCAACCATGTTCTCGGTCACAAAAACCGGTATGAACTTCTTGCCATTATGAACAGCAAAGGTAAGCCCGATAAAATCAGGTGTAATGGTTGAACGTCGGGACCAGGTCTTGATCACCCTTTTTGAGCTCGGGCTCTCAGCCTGCACCTTTTCCATTACATGAGTATCTACGAAAGGCCCTTTTTTAATCGATCGTGCCATGGATTCTATCCTCTAACCGGTATTATTTAGTGCGAGGCTTCACAATGAAGCGCGTTGAACTCTTGTTCGTCCTGGTCTTGTACCCCTTTGTCGGGATACCCCAAGGAGTAACCGGATGACGCCCGCCAGAGGTCCTGCCCTCGCCACCGCCATGGGGATGGTCGACCGGGTTCATGGCAACGCCTCTTACCTTCGGCCTACGACCCAACCACCGTGAACGCCCTGCCTTGCCGATGTTGACGTTTTCATGGTCAATATTGCCCACTTGGCCGATGGTTGCCTTGCAGTCCATGAGAACCATCCGCACTTCACCAGAAGGAAGCTTTACCTGGGCATACTTTCCTTCTTTTGCCATCAACTGGGCAAAGGTACCTGCACTCCTTGCCAGTTGACCACCTTTACCGATCTTCAGTTCGATATTGTGGATGATGGTACCAAGAGGTATCGCCCGTAACGGCAATGTGTTACCCGGCTTGATATCGGCATTGGGACTTGCAAGTACGGTATCACCGACCTTCAGGTCAAGCGGAGCAAGGATATATCGCTTCTCACCGTCACAGTAATTCAGCAGTGCGATGCGTGCACTTCTGTTAGGATCGTACTCAATAGAAGCAACCTTTGCAGGTATATCGATCTTGTCACGCCTGAAGTCGATTATGCGGTATTTCTGCTTGTGCCCGCCACCGATGTGCCGTGAGGTAATGCGGCCAAAGCTGTTTCTGCCACCCGTTTTCTTGAGGGACACCAGCAATGACTTCTCAGGTGTAGTCGTTGTTATTTCTTCGAAGGTGGAGCAGGTCTGGTGCCTGCGTCCCGCCGATGTCGGCTTGTAACTCTTGATTCCCATCGTATCAGCTCCACACGTACGGATTAGATTTCAAAGAAATCGACGGTGCTCCCTTCCTTAAGGGTCACGTACGCCTTTTTCCAATTAGACCGTTTGCCGACATTCTTACCGAACCTCTTCGTCTTACCAGCCACGGTCACGGTTCTGACGGAAGTAACGGCAACATTAAACAGCTTCTCGGCAGCGGTCTTTATCTCAATCTTATTTGCGTCCCGGTCAACCACAAACGCCACCACATTGTGCGCATCTTTTGCAATGGTGGATTTTTCAGTGATGAACGGTTTCTTGATTACCTGATAGATATTCATGACTGCAGCGCTCCTTCGACCTTGGCAACCGCATCGCGGGTAAGGATCACATTCTGGTATTTCATCATGTCGAAGATGTTAAGCCCTTCAGCCCTGATTACCTTCACATCCTTGATGTTCCGCGCTGAAAGCTCCAGCTCCCTGTTGTCGCCTTCGACAATCAGCAATGCTCTGGACAATTCGAAACGGTCAAGCACGCCGGAAAAGCTCTTGGTGGATATGGAACCGAGCTGCAGTGAATCCATAACCGTCAGCTTGTTGTCTTTGAAGAGCATCGAGAACGCAGAGCGAAGAGCAGCCTTGCGAGCCTTCTTGTTCATCGAAAGACTGTAGGTTTTGGGTTGGGGGCCAAAAGCCACGCCACCACCAGGATACTGGGGAGCGCGCTTACACCCTTGACGGGCACCACCCGTCCCTTTTTGACGAAATGGCTTCTTGCCACTGCCGGCCACTTCGGAACGGTTCTTAGATGCTACGGTGCCAGCGCGCCTGTTTGCCAGCTGGATCTTCACCGCTTCATGAATGAGATACTCCTTCACGTCGGCGTTAAAGACGACATCACTGATTTCCAGATCACTGACTTTGTTTCTCTGCATGTCATACACAGCTATTGTTGCCATACCTGTCTCCAGATTATGCTCTATTTACTTGGCTTTCAAACTTGGCTTGATCAGCAGCAGTCCGTTGGTAGCTCCGGGGACCGCACCCTTGATCAAAAGAAGATTATCGTCTACATCAACCCTGACAACCTGCAGTTTCTGGACGGTTACCCGCTCATTACCGAGTTGCCCAGGCATCTTCTTGTTCTTGAAGACCCGCGAAGGTGTAGCCGAGCAGCCGATCGAACCGGGTGCCCTGTGGAAGCGGGAACCGTGGGAAGAACGTCCACCCTTGAAGCCCCAGCGCTTGATGACGCCCTGGAAGCCTTTACCGATGCTCGTACCGGTCACATCGACATACTCGCCGGCGGCAAACTGGTCTGCACCAATCTGATCGCCCACCGAGTACTGATCGATATTTTCAACACGAAGCTCTTTCAGATAGCGGAAGACACCCTGACCTGCGGCTTTGCAGTGACCGACCAAAGCCTTGGTTGAGCGTGAAGCCTCTTTCTGCCCAAAACCGAGCTGGATAGCATCATAGCCATCCCGGGCAGCAGTCTTTTTCTGCAGAACGACACAGGGGCCTGCCTCGACGACGGTCACCGGAATTCTGCGTCCGTCTTCAACAAAGATCTGGGTCATGCCCAGCTTTTTCCCGATCAATCCTTTTTTCATGACTAAGCGTCCCTATCCTTGCAGCGAATTATAGCTTGATCTCTACATCAACACCGGCCGAAAGATCGAGCTTCATGAGCGCATCGACCGTCTGCTGGGTTGGATCGAGAATGTCGATCAGACGCTTGTGAGTTCTGATCTCAAACTGCTCGCGCGATTTTTTGTCCACATGCGGGCCACGAAGCACGCAGTATTTATTGATCACGGTCGGCAGCGGGATCGGTCCAGCCACGCGTGCGCCAGTTCTTTTTGCCGTATCGACGATTTCACCGACCGACTGATCCAGGAGCTTGTGGTCATACGCTTTGAGTCGTATTCTGATTTTCTGACTTGGCATTGTTTCCTCTTCTACTGACGGATTATTCGATAATGGCGCTGACGACGCCGGCGCCGACCGTACGGCCGCCTTCGCGGATGGCGAAACGGAGTCCTTCGTCCATGGCGATCGGCGTGATCAGGTTGATGGTGACGGCTACGTTGTCGCCCGGCATGACCATCTCGGTGCCCGCTGCCAGTTCGACGATCCCGGTCACGTCAGTGGTACGGAAGTAGAACTGCGGACGATAGCCGTTGAAGAACGGGGTGTGACGGCCGCCTTCTTCCTTGGTCAGAACGTAGGCCTCGGCCTTGAACTTGGTGTGCGGGGTGATTGAACCCGGCTTGGCCAGCACCTGGCCGCGCTCGATGTCTTCACGCTTGACGCCGCGCAAGAGGGCGCCGATGTTGTCGCCGGCACGGCCTTCGTCGAGCAGCTTGCGGAACATTTCAACACCGGTGACGGTGGTCTTGGCAGTGGTCTTGATGCCGACGATCTCGACTTCTTCGCCGACCTTGACGATCCCGCGCTCAACACGACCAGTGGCGACGGTGCCGCGACCGGAGATGGAGAAGACGTCTTCGACCGGCATCAGGAACGGCTTGTCAATGGCGCGCTCCGGCTCGGGGATATAGGCGTCGACGGCATCCATGAGCTGCATGATGGCCTGCTCGCCCAGTTCGCCCGGATCGCCTTCCAGTGCCTTCAGTGCGCTCCCCTTGATGATGGGGATATCGTCGCCAGGGAAGTCGTAGGAGGAGAGCAGTTCGCGGATCTCCAGCTCGACCAGTTCCAGCAGTTCGGCATCGTCGACCATGTCGGCCTTGTTGAGGAAGACGACGATGTAGGGTACGCCAACCTGACGGGCAAGCAGGATGTGCTCGCGGGTCTGCGGCATGGGGCCGTCGGCGGCGGACACAACCAGGATGGCGCCGTCCATCTGCGCCGCACCGGTGATCATGTTCTTGACGTAGTCGGCATGGCCCGGACAGTCGACGTGCGCATAGTGACGCTTGTCGGTCTCGTACTCGACGTGCGCGGTGGCGATGGTGATACCGCGCTCACGTTCTTCAGGAGCATTGTCGATCTGGTCGAATGCCCTGAACTCGGCCTGACCCTTGGCTGCCAGCACCTTCGTTATCGCTGCCGTCAGCGTCGTTTTCCCGTGGTCGACGTGCCCGATCGTCCCTATATTGACGTGCGGTTTCGTCCTCTCAAATTTCGCCTTTGCCATGCTGAAGGCCCTCCTTCACAACTGTTTTGTGTATCGTTAACCTTTAACTTTTGCGACTATCTCTTCGGCAACCGATTTGGGTACCTGCTCGTAATGATCAAAGGTCATGGTGTAGGTTGCGCGGCCCTGCGTTGCGGAGCGAAGGTCGGTAGCGTACCCGAACATCTGTGCAAGCGGGACCATGGAGGCAACAACCTGCGCACCAGCCCTATTCTCCATCCCCATAATCCGGCCACGGCGTGAGTTGAGATCGCCGATGACCTCACCCATGTACTCCTCAGGCACAACCACTTCCACCGACATGATCGGCTCAAGAAGTACCGGGGATGCCTTGGCACACCCTTCTTTGAAGCCCATGGATCCGGCGATCTTGAATGCCATTTCAGAGGAATCGACCTCGTGATACGAACCGTCAATGAGAGTGACCTTCACGTCGACAACCGGGAAGCCGGCAAGAACACCGGATTCGGTAGCTTCCTGAATCCCCTTGTCAACAGCGGGGATATATTCTCTCGGCACGACGCCACCCTTGATGGCATCGACAAATTCATAACCCTTGCCCGGCTCCTGCGGTTCCACTTCGAGCCAGACATGGCCATACTGACCGCGACCGCCGGACTGGCGCACGAACTTGCCTTCGACCTTGACCTTCTTGGAGATGGTTTCGCGGTAGGCAACCTGCGGCTTGCCAACGTTTGCCTCTACCTTGAACTCGCGCATGAGACGATCGACAATGATCTCCAGGTGCAGCTCGCCCATCCCCGAAATAATGGTCTGGCCGGTCTCCTCGTCAGTCTTCACGCGGAAGGAAGGGTCTTCGCTGGCGAGCTTGGCAAGGCTCGTTCCGAGCCTGTCCTGGTCAGCCTTGGTTTTCGGCTCGATGGCAATGGCAATTACCGGCTCGGGAAACTCGATGGATTCGAGGATAACCGGTGAATCTTCGGGACAGAGCGTATCACCTGTCGTTGTATATTTAAGACCAACCGCCGCGGCGATGTCTCCCGCGTAGACTTCCTTGATCTCTTCGCGCTTGTTGGCGTGCATCTTGAGCAGACGACCGATACGCTCTTTCTTCCCCTTGGTGGAGTTATAGATATAGGAGCCGGAGGTAAGCGTGCCCGAATAGACCCTAAAGAAGCACAACTGCCCGACAAAGGGGTCGGTCATGATCTTGAATGCCAGCGCAGCAAACGGCTCCGCATCAGAAGCCTTCCGCTCAACCTCGACTTCAGAGTCGGCGTCTATACCCTTGATTGCAGGAATATCCAGCGGAGAGGGGAGATAGTCGACAACCGCATTGAGCAGCGGCTGGACACCCTTGTTCTTGAAAGAAGAGCCGCAGGCTACCGGGCAGATTTTGATGTCGATGGTTGCCTGGCGAATGGCAGCCTTTATCTCCGCCGTGGTCAGTTCTTCGCCGGCAAGATACTTTTCCATCAGCGCATCGTCGTTGCTGGCAACCTCTTCCACGAGCTTTTCGCGATACTCGGCAGCGATCTCCATAAGATCGGCTGGGATCGCCTCCTCACGAAACTTTGCCCCGAGAGACTCCTCATCCCAAACAATCGCCTTCATTTCGACCAGATCAATGATCCCCTTGAAGGTATCCTCAACCCCGATCGGCAGCTGGATCGGCACCGGATTCGCTTTGAGACGATCCCTGATCATGCCGACGCCGCGGAAAAAATCCGCACCTACGCGGTCCATCTTATTGATAAACGCAATACGCGGAACGCGATATTTGTCAGCCTGGCGCCAGACCGTCTCCGATTGCGGCTCCACGCCACCCACGGAACAGAACACCGCTACCGAGCCATCGAGTACGCGCAGCGAACGCTCTACCTCAATGGTAAAATCGACGTGACCGGGGGTATCGATAATGTTGATACGGTGATCATCCCACGTACAGGTTGTTGCCGCCGACGTGATGGTGATGCCACGCTCCTGCTCCTGCTCCATCCAGTCCATGGTGGCAGTACCATCATGCACTTCACCAATCTTATGAGAAACACCGGTGTAATAGAGTATCCGCTCGGTGGTTGTGGTCTTGCCGGCATCAATGTGCGCCATGATACCGATATTGCGAGTTTTTTCCAATGGGGTCTGACGTGCCACGAATATTCCTCCAGTAACCCTACTCTATATCGAAAACTACCAGCGGTAGTGTGCGAAAGCGCGGTTTGCTTCTGCCATCTTGTGCGTATCCTCACGCTTCTTGACGGCTGCTCCGCGGTTATTAAAAGCATCGAGGATTTCACCGGCCAGCTTGTCGGTGGCCGTTTTCTCGGAACGCGCATTGGCATACCGTGCCAACCAACGCATAGCCAGAGAGTTTCTCCGATCCACACGCACCTCAACAGGAACCTGATAGGTCGAACCACCGACCCGGCGCGACTTGACCTCAAGAGTGGGCTTGACGTTATCGAGCGCCTTTTTCAGCACCTTCAGCGCGTCCTCGTTGGCGCGCTTGGCAACCAGATCAAGAGCGCCGTACAGCGCACGCTCAGCAGTACTCTTCTTGCCATCCTGCATGATGATATTGACGAACTTGGCAACCGTCCGGTCATTGTACTTTGGATCGGGCAAAATGACCCGCTTGGCAACTTCTCTTCTCCTAGGCATAGCTACCTCTCAAAAAGATCTTTCTGTACTACTGATTACTTGGGACGCTTCGCACCGTACTTAGAGCGGCTCTTCTTCCGGTCCTTCACGCCGACCGAATCAAGCGTTCCACGCACGATATGATAACGGACACCCGGAAGGTCCTTCACCCTGCCACCCCTGATAAGAACAACGGAGTGCTCCTGCAGGTTGTGCCCGACACCCGGAATATACGACGTCACCTCGATGCCATTAGTAAGCCTCACCCTGGCAACCTTACGCAGAGCGGAGTTCGGCTTTTTGGGCGTTGTCGTATAGACCCTGGTACAAACCCCACGCTTCTGCGGGCAACACTTCAGCGCCGGAGCAGTCGATTTGTCCTTTTTGCTCTGCCTTCCAATTCGAATAAGCTGATTAATCGTCGGCATAATTAACCCAATCTCCCAACAATAATTGTCAACCCACCCCACAAGAGGCGAATTGCAAACCTAACAAATAAACATCTTCCGTGTCAACGCTTTTATACTACCAACATAAAAAGACAAAAAGAAATCCCACACCCGAACTTTTCGGGCAGTGCCGCCAAGAGTGACAGCGGGATACTCCAGAAGCCCAGCGCGAGAATTCAACCGGAGGGGAATGGAATAGGTGTAGGGTCGGAATGGGTACCGACATCTCCATTCACATGCGCTTTACTAGCGCCTCGCACTTACAGAGGTCTTCTGAAAGACGGATATTAATAAACAATATTTGTGCGGTTGTCAACAACAAATCGCAGTTTTTTTATTTCGTCGCCGAGGCCTCGATTTTCGACGTGTTTCGGACAGACCCGGTTGTTGTCATGCCGCCGCGCTGAGCACAGAGTGCCACTCCGGACGCGGTTTTGTTCCGCCATAAGAAAACCGGCGCATGGTTCGCATGCACCGGTTTTCTTATATGCAGGCCGCAGCCTATTTTCAGCGGCTATTCGTCAAAGTCGTCACCGAAATCTTCATCGATGATCGGCTCTTCCTCCGGAGGCAGCAGTTCCACGGGAACCTCAGGCAGACCATGTGCCTCCTCCATCTGCAGTTTGAGGTGGCGATACCGGGTCAACCCTGTTCCGGCAGGGATCAGGCGACCCATGATGACGTTTTCCTTGAGTCCGCGCAGGCTGTCGACCTTTCCTTCGATTGCCGCCTGGGTCAGGACCTTGGTGGTCTCCTGGAATGATGCCGCCGAGATGAACGATTCGGTCGACAACGAGGCCTTGGTAATACCGAGGAGCAGCGGCTCGGCCGTAGCCGGACGGCCACCCTTGGTGAGAACCCGCTCGTTCTCGTCCTCAAAGACATACCGTTCGAGCTGATCGTCCACCAGCATGATCGTATCGCCGGAATCCTTGATCCTTACCCGGCGCAGCATCTGCCTGACAATGGTCTCGATATGCTTGTCGTTGATCTTGACACCCTGGAGCCGGTAGACCTCCTGGACTTCGTCGACCAGGTACCGGGCGAGTTCCTTGATGCCAAGCACCCGCAGAATGTCGTGGGGGTTGGAGGAGCCGTCCATGAGAGCCTCGCCAGCCCTCACATGGTCCCCTTCGTGAACACTGATATGCTTCCCTTTCGGGATGAGATATTCCTTCTCTTCGCCGATCTCGGGGCGGACAATGACCTTCCGCTTCCCTTTGGCATCCTTGCCGAAGGAGACGACACCGTCGATCTCGGAGATGACGGCATAGTCCTTGGGCTTGCGAGCCTCGAACAGTTCGGCAACACGTGGCAGACCACCGGTGATATCCTTTGTCTTCGTGGTCTCGCGGGGGATCTTCGCGATGACGTCACCGGCATTGACGATCGACTCGTCCTGAACGGAGATGTTTGCCCCGACGGGCAGGAAATAGCGGCCCATCAGGCTCTCGCCAATCTTCGTTGTCTTGCCCGACTCGTCCTTCAGTGAGATGCGGGGACGCTTGTCCGGGTCACGCGACTCGATGATGACCTTGCGGGAGAGACCGGTGACTTCGTCCACCTGCTCCTCCATGGTGATCCCTTCGACGATGTCGCCAAACTTGACCTTGCCACCGACCTCGGTGAGGATCGGCATGGTGTAGGGGTCCCACTCGGCCAGGGTCTGGCCCGGTTTGACCAGTTCATCCTGCTTGGCCTTGATCTTGGCACCGTAGACGATGGCATAGCGTTCGCGTTCCCGACCGGTCTCATCCACGATCGCCAGCTCGCCGTTCCGGTTCATGACGATGTAATTGGCGACATCACCCTCGTAGTTGGTGACAAAGTTGATGTTGATGTACTTGACGCGACCCTCGTTGCGCGCTTCGAGGGAGGTCTGCTCAGCACGACGGGATGCGGCACCACCGATGTGGAAGGTACGCATAGTGAGCTGTGTTCCCGGCTCGCCGATGGACTGTGCCGCAATGACGCCGACAGCCTCGCCCATGTTGACCAGATGGCCGCGTGCCAGGTCGCGGCCGTAGCACATGGCACAGATGCCGCGCCGGCTCTGGCAGGTAAGAACCGAGCGGATCTTGACCCGTTCGAGTCCGGCATCCTCGATCTTCTTGACGAGGGTTTCGTCAATTTCCGTGTCGGCAGCAACCAGAACCTCGCCGGTCACCGGGTCAAGGATGTCTTCCAGGGCCACGCGGCCGAGGATGCGATCACCGATATGCTCAATGATCTCGCCACCTTCCGTGAGTGCCGAAACCATCAGGCCGTCGATGGTGCCGCAGTCGGTCTCGGTGATGATGGCGTCCTGCGCAACGTCGACCAGTCGACGGGTGAGATAACCGGAGTTGGCGGTCTTGAGAGCCGTATCGGCCAGACCTTTACGGGCACCGTGGGTCGAGATGAAGTACTGGAGAACCGTGAGACCTTCGCGGAAGTTCGCCGTAATCGGAGTCTCGATGATCTCGCCGGAAGGCTTGGCCATCAAGCCCCTCATCCCGGCCAGCTGGCGGATCTGCTGGGCGGAACCTCGGGCACCGGAGTCGGCCATCATATGAATGGCGTTGAAGGAGGGAACCTTGAGTTCCTTGCCGTCGTCAGGGGAGAATACCGTCTCCTTGGAGATGTTGTCCAACATCTCCTTGGCAATATCCTCGGTAGCCTTGGCCCAGATGTCGATGACCTTGTTGTAGCGCTCGCCGTCGGTGATGAGACCTTCGGTGTACTGGTTCTGGATCTCTTTTACCTCTTCGGTGGCACGGTCGATGATCGCATATTTCCCAAAGGGGATCTGCATGTCGTTGATGCAGATGGAGATACCGGCCAGGGTGGAATAGCGGAAACCGATCTCCTTGAGCCGGTCGGCCAGGATGACGGTTTCCTTGTTGCCCGCCAGTCGGTAGCAGATGTCGACCAGGTTGGTGAGCTCCTTCTTGGACATGGTCTTGTTGATAGCGCTGAACGGAACCGCTTCGGGAAGGATCTCGCGCAGGAGAACACGGCCGACAGTGGTCTTGATCCGCTCAGGGGCATCTTCACTGCCACGGATGTTTTTCATGCGTACTTCGATGGGGGCCTGGAGGTCGACCTCACCGGCGTCGAAGGCGATCCTGACCTCTTCGGGTGACGCCAATATCTTGCCGAACCCTTTCACCCGCTGCCAGAGCTGGTTGCCGGTTTTCTTGTCCGCCATCGGCTTGCCATTCTCGTCAAGAACCCGCTCGAACTCGCGGTCCCTGGTCATATGGTACGTACCGAGAACCATGTCCTGCGAAGGAACGATGATCGGCTTGCCATGGGCCGGGGAGAGGATGTTATTGGTGGACATCATCAGAACGCGCGCCTCGACCTGGCTCTCGATGGAGAGTGGCAGGTGCACGGCCATCTGGTCGCCGTCGAAGTCGGCGTTGAATGCCGTACAGACCAGCGGATGAAGCTGGATGGCCTTCCCTTCGATCAGTACCGGTTCAAAGGCCTGGATACCGAGACGGTGCAGGGTCGGAGCACGGTTGAGAAGGACCGGGTGCTCCTTGATGACCTCTTCCAGCACGTCCCACACCTCGGGACGTTCCTTTTCCACCATTTTCTTGGCACTTTTGATCGTCGTGACAAACCCGCGTTCTTCGAGCTTGTTGTAGATGAACGGCTTGAAGAGCTCCAGCGCCATCTTCTTGGGGAGACCGCACTGGTGGAGCTTCAGCTCGGGGCCGACGACGATGACCGAACGGCCCGAATAGTCGACCCGCTTGCCGAGCAGGTTCTGGCGGAAACGGCCCGATTTCCCTTTCAGCATGTCGGAAAGCGACTTGAGCGGCCGCTTGTTGGGCCCGGCAATGGCACGGCCGCGGCGTCCGTTGTCAAACAGGGCATCAACAGCTTCCTGCAGCATACGCTTCTCGTTGCGGATGATCACCTCGGGAGCCTGCAGCTCCATGAGGCGCTTGAGACGGTTGTTCCGGTTGATGACCCGGCGATAGAGATCGTTCAGGTCCGAAGTGGCAAAACGGCCACCATCAAGCGGAACCAGCGGCCGGAGTTCCGGCGGCAGGACCGGGATACATTCGAGGATCATCCATTCCGGACGGTTGCCCGAAACCTTGAAGGCCTCCACGACCTTGAGCCGTTTGGCAACCTTCTTTCGCTTCGCCTCGCTGTTGGCTTCCTGCATCTCGGTCCTGAGCATATCTGCCAGCCCCTCCAGATCGAGTGCCTTGAGGCAGTCGCGGATGGCAGCAGCCCCCATGCCGGCGATGAAACCGTTGCCAAGCTCCTCAACCGACTTCTGGAACTGGTCCTCGGTAAGCACCTCGCCAAAGGAGAGGGAAGTGGCGCCCGGATCGATGATGACGTAGGCCTCGAAATAGAGGACCCGCTCCAGATCCTTCAGGGTCATGTCGAGCAGGTTGCCGATCCTGGACGGAAGCGACTTGAGGAACCAGATATGGGCAACCGGCGTGGCCAGATCGATGTGCCCGAGACGTTCTCGGCGCACCTTGGAGGGAATGACCTCGACGCCGCACTTCTCGCAGACGATCCCGCGGTGCTTCATCCGCTTGTACTTGCCGCAGTTGCACTCGTAGTCCTTGGTCGGGCCGAAGATCTTGGCACAGAAGAGGCCGTCGCGTTCGGGCTTGAAGGTACGGTAGTTGATGGTCTCAGGCTTCTTTACTTCACCAAAGGAGCGCTCGCGGATCTTTTCCGGTGAGGAGATGGATATCCTGATGGCGGAAAAGTGGAGCGGGTCCTTGGGCTTATCGAAAAAATTGAAAAGATCTTCCAATGTTGTGCCTCCTTGAAATGAGGAGTTATTCCTGCAGGCGGCGGAACGCTTCCCTGCCGCACGTTTGTAAGGTGTTACTCTTCCTCGGTCTCAAGCAGCTCCACGTCCAGACAGAGCGACTGGAGTTCCTTGATCAGAACGTTGAAGGATTCGGGCAGACCCGGCTCAAGGGTGTGTTTCCCCTTGACGATCGCCTCGTACATCCTGGTCCGTCCGGCAACGTCGTCCGATTTGACGGTGAGGAATTCCTGCAGGGCATAGGCAGCGCCGTACGCCTCCATGGCCCAGACTTCCATTTCACCCAGACGCTGTCCACCGAACTGCGCCTTGCCACCCAGCGGCTGCTGGGTAACCAGGCTGTAGGGGCCGATGGACCGGGCATGGATCTTGTCGTCGACCAGGTGATGAAGCTTCAGGACGTACATGACCCCGACGGTGACCTTGTGCTTGAACGGATCGCCGGACTTGCCGTCGTAGAGCGTGACCTGGCCCGAGCTGTCGAAACCGGCCTTTTTGAGCATGGTCTGGATGTTTTCCTCGGTTGCCCCTTCAAAGACCGACGAGGCCATCGGCACACCGCGCTTCAGGCGTGTTGCCACACGGAGCAGCTCATCCTCTTCCAGCGTGTCGATGAACTTGGACATCTCCTTCTCGTTGTAAATCTCCTTGAGGTTCTTCTTCAGCTGGGCTTCCGGAGTGTTTTTCTCCAGCATCTCCTCGATACGCCAGCCGATTCCCTTGGCGGCCCAGCCGAGATGCGTCTCCAGGATCTGGCCGACGTTCATACGGGAAGGAACCCCCAGCGGGTTGAGCACGATCTCCACCGGACGACCGTCTTCCATGTAGGGCATGTCCTCTTCCGGCAGGATCCGGGAGACGACACCCTTGTTCCCGTGACGGCCCGCCATCTTGTCGCCGACCTGCAGCTTGCGCTTGATGGCGATATAGACCTTGACCATCTTGATGACGCCCGGCGGCAGGTCGTCCCCCCGTTTCAGTTTCTGGATCTTGTCATCGAAGACGTATTTGATGAAGTCGATCTGCTGATAGAGCTTAGAGAGGACCTGGGCGACCTTTTCCTCCACGTCGTCCCCGTCGCTCACCGAGATCTCGTCCCAGCGCTCCAGCGGGATGGTGACCAGCAGCTCCTCGGAAATCTTCTTGTCCTTGGCCAGAAGGACCTTTCCTTCTTTCCCTTCTATCTTCACCGCAGAGGTCCGGCCGACCAGGAGCCGCTTCAGCTTGCCGACAGCCGAATCACGGATGATGCGGATCTCGTCCTGTTCGTCCTTGCGGAGTTTTTCCTCTTCTGCCTTCTCGATGATCTCAGTCCGGGCGTCCTTGTCGGAACCCTTGCGGGAGAAGATCTTGGCGCCGATGACCGTCCCTTCCACACCGGGAGGAACGCGCAGAGACGTATCACGGACATCGCCGGCCTTCTCGCCGAAAATGGCCCGCAGAAGCTTCTCTTCGGGAGAGAGCTGCGTCTCCCCCTTCGGGGTGATCTTGCCGACCAGGATATCGCCCGGCTTCACCTCGGCGCCGATCCTGATGATGCCGGACTCGTCCAGATCCTTCAGCGTCTCTTCACCCAGGTTGGGGATGTCGGCGGTAATCTCCTCTTTCCCCAGCTTGGTATCGCGGGCAACGCACTCGAACTCCTCGATGTGGATCGAGGTGTAGCGGTCGTCCTTGACCAGTTTCTCCGAAATGAGGATGGAGTCCTCGAAGTTGTAACCGCCCCACGGCATGAAGGCAACGACTACGTTCTGGCCGAGCGCCAGCTCCCCCATGTCGGTGGAGGGTCCGTCGGCGATGACGTCGGCTCGCTTGACATGGTCACCGATCTTCACCACCGGCCGCTGGTTGATGCAGGTGTTCTGGTTGGAACGGGCGAACTTGATCAGGTTGTAGATGTCGACGCCGGTCCCCATCTCGTCGAACTCGTCCTCGTCGATCTTGACGACGATGCGGGAGGCATCGACCGATTCCACCACGCCGTTGTGGCGGGCAACGACCGACACACCGGAATCACGGGCAACCACCCGCTCCATGCCGGTACCGACCAACGGCGAGTCGGCCCGCAGGAGTGGCACGGCCTGGCGCTGCATGTTGGAACCCATGAGAGCACGGTTGGCGTCGTCGTTTTCCAGGAACGGGATCAGCGAGGCAGCAACGGAAACGAGCTGCATCGGCGCCACGTCCATCAGCTCGATCTCGTCGCGTCCGACCAGCACGAACTCGCCCGACTTCCGGGCCGAGACATAGTCGGATTCGAAGCGGCCTTCCTTGTCCATCTCGGCGTTGGCCTGGGCAATGGCGTGACCTTCCTCCTCCAGCGCGGAGAAGAAACGGACCTCGTTGGTGACCTTCCCTTCCTTGACGATCCGGTAGGGCGTTTCCACGAAGCCGTGCTCGTTGATCCGGGCATAGGTGGAGAGCGAGGCGATCAGACCGATGTTTGGTCCTTCAGGGGTCTCGATCGGACAGACGCGGCCGTAATGGGTCGGATGGACGTCGCGCACCTCGAAGCCGGCGCGCTCACGAGTGAGGCCCCCCGGTCCGAGTGCCGACAGACGCCGCTTGTGGGTAACCTCGGAAAGCGGGTTGGTCTGGTCCATGAACTGGGAAAGCTGGGATGAGCCGAAGAACTCCTTGACCACTGCCGAAACCGGCTTGGAGTTGATCAGGTCGTGCGGCATGAGGTTCTCGACCTCCTGGAGGCTCATCCGCTCCTTGATGGCCCGTTCCATACGGACCAGGCCGATGCGGTACTGGTTCTCCAGAAGCTCGCCAACTGCCCGCACGCGGCGGTTTCCCAGGTGGTCGATATCGTCGATGCTCCCCTTGCCGTTCTTCAGGTCGATCAGGTAGCGCACCACTTCCAGAACGTCTTCCTTGGTCAGGACCTGGCAATCCAGCGGCGTCTTCAGACCGAGCTTGTGATTGAGCTTCAGCCGGCCGACCGCGGAAAGGTCGTAGCGCTCCGGATTGAAAAACAGGTTGCCGAACAGGGCAACGGCACTCTTGATGGTCGGCGGATCGCCGGGACGAAGGCGGCGGTAGATCTCGATCAGCGCGTCATCGGTCGAGGATATCTTGTCGACCAGGATGGTGTCGCGGAACGAGGAGGTGACATGGAGCCCGTCGATGAACAGCACCTTGAGGGCTGCAATCTCCCGGCTGCGGATCTCGGTCAGCTTGGCAAGGGTGATCTCGTCGTTGCACTCCAGCAGGACCTCGCCAGTAGCGGGATCGACCACGTCATGGCAGGAGAACCGGCCCACGACCTCTTCTTCCATGATCGGTATTGACTTGATGCCATGCTCTTCCATCTTCCTGATGGCAGCCTTGGTGAACTTCCGGTTGGCCTTGACGAGCACGTCGCCGGTATTGGGGTCCACAATATCGCTGGTGGCCTTCTGGTTGATCAGCAGTTCCGGCTCTGCGGTCTTTACCAGACGCTCACCCGAGAGGATAATCTCCTCGCTCTTGTAATAGTAATTGAGGAGTTCCTCGGTGGAGTAGCCCAACGCCTTGAGCAGCACCGTCGCCGGCATCTTGCGCCGACGGTCGATCCGCACGTAGAGGATGTCCTTGTGATCGAATTCGAAATCGAGCCATGAACCGCGGTAGGGAATCACCCTGGCCGAATAGAGAACCTTGCCGCTGGAGTGGGTCTTCCCCTTGTCGTGGTCGTAGAATACGCCGGGCGAGCGATGCAACTGGCTGACGATAACCCGTTCCGTTCCGTTGATGATGAACGTGCCATTCTCGGTCATGAGCGGGATCTCGCCGAAATAGACCTCCTGCTCCTTGATGTCACGGATCGACCGAGCGTTGTTCTCCTTGTTGACATCCCAGACAACCAACCGAACTTTGACCTTCATCGGCGCGGCAAAGGTCATGCCGCGCTGGTGACATTCCTCCACATCATATTTCGGCGTGCCCAGCGCATAGGAGACATACTCCAGAGATGCGGTCTCGCTGAAATCACGGATCGGGAAAACGCTGCGGAATACGGCCTCAAGGCCGAAGTTTTTTCTCGCCTCGTACGGAACGTCCAGCTGAAGGAATCTCTTGTAGGAATTCTTCTGTATATCAATCAGGTTGGGGATATCGATAATCTTTTTGATCTTCGCGAAGTTTTTACGGAGCAGGGGGTTATTCGCAATTGAATAAGCCATTAAGAATGTCTCCTTTGTTGCAAGGCTTTATAGACGTTGGCGCTTTATTGGTGACTACCTGAACTCTAAGCATTTCAAGTAGTTGGCGTCACGAAGCACTAGCCCGCCAACAAAATAGAACAGCCAAGGCCGCTTGCAGCGACCTTGGCTCGTGCTCAGCTTTATGCGCAGGTTACTATTTAACTTCCACTTCTGCACCGGCCTCGGCCAGCTGCTTCCTGGCTTCCTCGGCCTCGTCCTTGGACACAGCGGACTTGACCGGCTGCGGAGCGCCGTCAACGAGGTCTTTGGCTTCCTTGAGACCCAGGCTGGTAAGGGCTCGGACGACCTTGATGACGTTGATCTTGTTGGCACCGGCAGCCTTGAGGATAACATCGAATTCGGTCTTCTCTTCAGCGGCCTCGGCAGCGGCAGGAGCGGCAGCTGCTGCCACGGCGACCGGAGCGGCAGCGGAAACGCCGAATTTCTCTTCGAGTTCCTTGACCATCTCGGCCAGTTCGAGAACCGACATGCTTTCGATAAACTGGATGACTTCTTCTTTGGTAATAGCCATTGCTTATTCCTCCATAGAGTAATTGTTCGTAAGTGAGTTAATTGCCTTCTTTTTTTGCCCGGATGGCATCGAGTGCACGGACAAAGCTGCCCGGAACTGCAGCCAGAACACAGACGAAGTTCGTGACCGGTGCATTCATGGAACCGAGCATCTTGGCGAGCAGGACTTCTCTGCTCGGCAGGTCTGCCAGGGCCTGAATATCGGCAGGGGTAATCGCCTTACCGGACAGGACGCCGCCCTTGAGCTTGAAGGGGACCAGTTGATCCTTATCGAAGCGCGACAGAACCTTTGCTGCGGCGACGGGGTCGGTGTAGCTCAGTGCTACCGCGGTCGGGCCTGCAAAGTGTTCGCTCAGAGCCTGCTTGTCGGTCTCGCGAATAGCGAGTTCCAGCAGGGTATTCTTGACGACCTTGTATTCTACCTCAGCCTTGCGGAGTTCATTCCTGAGTTCGGAGACCTTCCCGACATTCAGACCGCGAAAGTCCGCGAGAAACACCGCCTTGGCCCGCTGGAGCTTATCATGCATCTCAGCGACCACTTGCTGTTTATTCTCTTTTTTCAAGCGCCTTCCTCCTTTCTTTGGGGTTAAGGGTCTTCCGGACCCTTGCCAAAGTCAAGAAGCTACTGCGTTGCGCGTGGTGCGCACCCCAAGTCTCGGCAGGCTGTCCCGTGTTTAAGCCGTCTCCCGGAGGAGGCGACGCCTGCTGTCTATGACTTTGGCGATTTCTTGTGGGGGTATTATAAACTGGCCGCCACGTCGGCTGCGTCGAGACGCACGCCGGGACCCATGGTGGTCGAGAGGCAGATCTTTTTCACGTAGGTGCCCTTGGCTGCCGAAGGCTTGGCCTTCATCAGCGCATCCACCAGGGCCAGGATGTTCTCTTCCAACTTGGTCCCCTCGAAGGAGGCCTTGCCCACAGGTGCGTGGATGATCCCGGCCTTTTCGACGCGGAATTCAACCTTGCCCGACTTGGATTCCTTGACCGCTCTCCCCACATCGAAGGTAACCGTTCCCACCTTCGGGTTGGGCATGAGGCCACGGGGACCGAGCAGCTTGCCGATCTTGCCGACAACGCCCATCATGTCGGGAGTAGCAATGGCGGTGTCGAAATCGAACCAGCCTTCCTGGATCTTGGCGACCAGATCCTCGGCACCGACATAGTCGGCACCCGCATCGCGGGCCTCTTTTTCCTTCTCACCCTTGGCGAATACCAGGACGCGGACGTCCTTGCCGAGCCCGTTGGGCAGGACAACGGCACCGCGAACCATCTGGTCGGCATGCCGCGGGTCGACCCCGAGCCTTACCGCGATATCAACCGTCTCGTCGAACTTGGCATACGCAGACGCCTTGACAAGTTCCACCCCCTCCTTAAGGGGATAGTTCCTGGTCCGGTCGACCTTGGCCATGGCCGCTGTATGTTTTTTTGCTGTCGTAGGCATTGCAGTTCACCCTCTCCTTCTCTAAACGATGTCAACGCCCATGCTGCGGGCGGTGCCTTCGATGGTCCGCATGGCCGCCTCAAGGCTGGCTGCGTTCAGGTCCGGCATCTTCTTCTTGGCTATCTCCTCGACCTGCGCCTTGGTAAGCTTGCCGACCTTGTTCTTGTTGGGAACACTGGAGCCGCTCTCGATCCCCAAAGCCTTCTTGATCAGAATAGGTGCCGGAGGAGTCTTGGTAATGAAGCTGAACGAACGGTCAGCAAACACCGTGATGACGACCGGGATGATGGTCCCTTCGTCTGCCTGGGTTTTGGCATTGAACGCCTTGCAGAACTCCATTATATTGACGCCGTGCTGGCCCAGGGCAGGTCCGATCGGGGGGGACGGGTTTGCCTTGGCAGCGGGAATCTGCAATTTGATATACCCTGTGATTTTCTTAGCCATGCTTTGCTCCTTTGCTCTCCATCCTGACGATGCTCTTAAGTATGCTCAAGCTGCGGCCGGTAGCCGAGCTATTGTTTTTCCACCTGCATGAATTCCAGCTCCACGGGGGTTGCCCGCCCGAAGATGCTGACCATGACCCGCAGTTTGGCCTTGTCCGGCTTCACATCCTCCACCACGCCGGAGAAATTGAGGAACGGCCCGTCGACAACCCGTACGGTTTCGCCGACCTCAAACTCGACCTTGGGACGGGGTTTTTCCGCCCCTTCCTCCATGCGGCGGGTGATCTTCTGCACCTCTTCCTCAGGGATCACTACCGGATTGTTGCCGCCGACGAAACCGGTGACCCTGGCGGTCTCTTTCACCACATGCCAGGTCTCGTCGTTGAGTATCATGTTGACCAGGATATAGCCGGGGAAGAATTTGCGGGTCGAAGTCCGCTTCTCCCCTTTTTTCAGCTCGACCACGGTCTCCGAAGGGATGAGGATATCGCCGAACTGTTCGTCAAGCCCCAGGTTCTTGATCCGCTCCTGGAGCGAAAGCTTGACCCGGTTTTCAAATCCTGAATAGGTATGTACGCCGTACCATTTAAGTGCCATAACTCACATCGTCCTTTATGCCAGAATCAGGCGCATAAGCTTGGCAAGCACTACGTCGCAGGCACCAAGGTACAGGGAGATCAAAACAATGATGACCACAACCACCCAGGTAGTGGCAATGGTTTCCTTGCGGGCGGGCCACGTTACCTTGCCCAGCTCG
Organism: Geobacter sp.; assembly: GCA_009684525.1. NCBI lineage: Bacteria > Pseudomonadati > Thermodesulfobacteriota > Desulfuromonadia > Geobacterales > Geobacteraceae > Geobacter > Geobacter sp. Next base: position 104,902 of record WKKR01000007.1, on the reverse strand, counting down.
ATCTTTACTTCTTCGAGAAAATTTTTGGTCTTTGCCAGCACAGGTTCACCCCATTCACTTGGAATAAAATGGCAGGCCAGGAGGGATTCGAACCCCCAACACCCGGTTTTGGAGACCGGTGCTCTAGCCGTTAGAGCTACTGGCCTGCAATCCTCAACACGCCCGCCACGGGCGCTACTTGGTTTCCTTATGAGGAGTGTGCTTGCGGCAGAAGCGGCAGTATTTGCTCAACTCCAGCTTCTCGGGAGTGGTTTTCTTGTTCTTGGTCGTCGTGTAGTTTCTCTGCTTGCACTCGGTACAGGCAAGCGTAATGATATCTCTCATTGCAGCATTCCTTTATTTATGACTGTAGGGGCAGTCCGTGAACTGCCCCTACAACACCTCGATTTACTCGATAATGGCGCTGACGACGCCGGCGCCGACCGTACGGCCGCCTTCGCGGATGGCGAAACGGAGTCCTTCGTCCATGGCGATCGGCGTGATCAGGTTGATGGTGACGGCTACGTTGTCGCCCGGCATGACCATCTCGGTGCCCGCTGCCAGTTCGACGATCCCGGTCACGTCAGTGGTACGGAAGTAGAACTGCGGACGATAGCCGTTGAAGAACGGGGTGTGACGGCCGCCTTCTTCCTTGGTCAGAACGTAGGCCTCGGCCTTGAACTTGGTGTGCGGGGTGATTGAACCCGGCTTGGCCAGCACCTGGCCGCGCTCGATGTCTTCACGCTTGACGCCGCGCAAGAGGGCGCCGATGTTGTCGCCGGCACGGCCTTCGTCGAGCAGCTTGCGGAACATTTCAACACCGGTGACGGTGGTCTTGGCAGTGGTCTTGATGCCGACGATCTCGACTTCTTCGCCGACCTTGACGATCCCGCGCTCAACACGACCAGTGGCGACGGTGCCGCGACCGGAGATGGAGAAGACGTCTTCGACCGGCATCAGGAACGGCTTGTCAATGGCGCGCTCCGGCTCGGGGATATAGGCGTCGACGGCATCCATGAGCTGCATGATGGCCTGCTCGCCCAGTTCGCCCGGATCGCCTTCCAGTGCCTTCAGTGCGCTCCCCTTGATGATGGGGATATCGTCGCCAGGGAAGTCGTAGGAGGAGAGCAGTTCGCGGATCTCCAGCTCGACCAGTTCCAGCAGTTCGGCATCGTCGACCATGTCGGCCTTGTTGAGGAAGACGACGATGTAGGGTACGCCAACCTGACGGGCAAGCAGGATGTGCTCGCGGGTCTGCGGCATGGGGCCGTCGGCGGCGGACACAACCAGGATGGCGCCGTCCATCTGCGCCGCACCGGTGATCATGTTCTTGACGTAGTCGGCATGGCCCGGACAGTCGACGTGCGCATAGTGACGCTTGTCGGTCTCGTACTCGACGTGCGCGGTGGCGATGGTGATACCGCGCTCACGTTCTTCAGGAGCATTGTCGATCTGGTCGAATGCCCTGAACTCGGCCTGACCCTTGGCTGCCAGCACCTTCGTTATCGCTGCCGTCAGCGTCGTTTTCCCGTGGTCGACGTGCCCGATCGTCCCTATATTGACGTGCGGTTTCGTCCTCTCAAATTTCGCCTTTGCCATGGCATCCTCCCAGTATCTGGCTAAGTATCAGAGAATCGCTTCTCTATGCAGTGTAAAAAAAATGGAGCCCACATCCGGACTCGAACCGGAGACCTCTTCCTTACCAAGGAAGTGCTCTACCTCCTGAGCTATGTGGGCTTAAACGAGACTTTTGGAGCGGGAAACGGGACTCGAACCCGCGACCCTCAGCTTGGAAGGCTGATGCTCTAGCCAACTGAGCTACTCCCGCCGAAACATCTCTATGTGGACGTTGTGAAGACGGAAGCGGTTCATAGACCCAGTAAAGCGACCGCAGTCTCCTGGAAATACGCACCGATGCCGGCTTCTGCAGATTTTATGGTGGAGGGAGGAGGATTCGAACCTCCGAAGTCGTCCGACGACAGATTTACAGTCTGTTCCCTTTGGCCACTCGGGAATCCCTCCAGAGAAGACAGGCCTTGCACTGCTCGTTCAACTAGTGGAGCTGGCGATGGGACTCGAACCCGCAACCTGCTGATTACAAGTCAGCTGCTCTGCCAATTGAGCTACGCCAGCGCAAAAAAGAGCTATACACAAAATCGTTACGCGGGTCAAGCACTTTTCTCCCGCGCGTAAAAGAATGTTTCTTATAATCCATGACCCCGACAGCTGTCAAGTCCTTTTTCTACTCCGCACCCGTCCTGCGGTTCTTTCACCCTGTCCTCCCGGACCTGCCTTTCCCCTCCCCGATGCCGCCGGGGGACGCTGCGACTGCCCTCCCCCGAGAAGCGTGCCTGCCGCATCTTCCCTGCCGCAGGCACGCAGTGCCTCCAGCACCAGCTTTCGCTCCTCGGGGAGATGGGAGAGCAGCAGCGCCTTCTGCAGGCGCTTTTCCCGCTCGCCACGGGCAACCGGAACCTGCTCACCGGTAAAGGGGTCGATGCCGGTATGGTAAAGGCAGGTGGCCAGGGTCCCCGGCGTCGGGGTGAAATCCTGCACCTGCTCAACTCTCAGCTTGAGCCGCCTGAGCATCAGGGCCAGCTCCACCATCTCGTCGAGGGTCGAACCGGGATGACCGGAGATGAAGTAGGGAACCACGGCCTGGCGCTTGCCGATCCGGGCGCTTTCCTGACGAAACAGGGCAAGGAACGCCTCGAACAGGCCGCCCGCAGGTTTGCGCATGAGCCGGGTCACCCGTTCCGTCAGGTGCTCGGGCGCCACCTTGAGCAGCCCCCCGACCTGGTGGGCAAGCAACTCGCGGAAATACTCGGGCTGCCGTGAAAGAAGGTCGTAGCGCACCCCGGAGGCCACTGCCGTGTGACGCACCCCTGGCACCGTGCGCGCCCTTGCCAGCAACCGGGCAAGACGGCCGTCGGCAATCCGCAGGTTGGTGCAGACTGCCGGGAAGAGGCAGCTCTCCCGCTGGCACCTGCCGCAGAGTCTGGTGTCGCGGGCAGCCATCCCGTACATGTTCGCCGTGGGACCACCGATATCGCTGATGCTCCCCCGGAACCATGGCTCTCTACTCAGCCGGGCAATCTCGTCGAGGATCGACTGCTCGCTGCGGGACTGGATCGTCCGCCCCTGGTGGCGGGTAATGGCGCAGAAGGCACAGCCGCCGCTGCAGCCGCGATGGGTGGTGACAGAGGTCTTGATCTGCTCCCAGGCCGGGATCGGCTCCGTGTAGGAGGGGTGGGGCATCCGGGTGAACGGGAGCGCATAGACGGCGTCCAGCTCTGCCCCGGTCAGGGGGGGCGACGGCGGATTGCAGACCAGCAGGCGGTCGCCATGCCGCTGGACGAGGGTCCGGCCGGACCAGGGGTTCTGCTCCTGCGCCTCCAGGCGAAACGCCTGGGCATAGCTTCGCTTATCGGCAGTGACCGTTTCCAGGGAAGGGAGCACGACACAGCCCTCGGGAACCTCTTCCTCGCGGGAGATCCGGGCCGTCCCCCTGATGTCGCGGATGTCCCCGAACCGTTCACCGCTTCTCAGCCGCTCTGCCAGCTCCAGGAGCGGGCGCTCCCCCATCCCGTAGACCAGCAGGTCGGCCTTGGCATCGAACAGGATCGACCGCCGGACCTTGTCATCCCAGTAATCGTAATGGGCAAAGCGGCGCAGCGACGCCTCGATGCCGCCGATCACCACCGGCACGTCGCGGTAGGCACCCTTGCAGCACGAGGTGTAGACGATGGTCGCCCGGTTCGGGCGGGCGCCATGCCGGTTCCCCGGCGTATAGGCATCGTCCCGGCGCAGTTTCCTGAGTGGCGTGTAGTGGGCGACCATGGAATCCATGGCGCCGGCAGCCACGGCAAAGAAGAGCCGCGGCCGGCCGAGCACCGTGAACGCCTGCGATTCACGCCAGTCGGGCTGGGGGATGATGCCGACCCTGAAACCGTGTGCTTCGAGCCAGCGGGCCAGAAGGGGCACGCCGAACGCCGGGTGATCGATATAGGCATCGCCGGTAATGAAGACGATGTCGAGCTCGTCCCAGCCGCGCTGACGGACCTCGCTCAATGTCAGGGGGATGAATGGCATAATGTATATGGTCGCATTGAAAGAGACCCGCATGCAACCTTTTCTTTTACCCTACTCTGGCGAATCGCCCTGATTCCCTGCAGTTGTGGAGATGCCCCATTTTTTGGTAAAACCATTTACAATTCTGGCTTGACCTGCGGCCGAGTTTCTGCAAAATTGCATGTTCGCATATACCATTTTTCATTCGTCACCCTGGCAACGGGGAACGAGAGAGGAGCTGCAGGTGAGAAGAATCGTATCGTTGTGCGCTGCCGTACTGCTGGTCGCCCTGGCCACCGCCGCCTTTGCCGGAGACGGGTCGTTCAAGCGGGTCAAGAGCGCGGGAAAACTGGTGATCGGCCTGGATGATTCCTTCCCCCCCATGGGCTTTCGCAAGGAAGACGGCACGCTGAATGGGTTCGACATCGACGCGGCAGAGGAGCTGGGCAAACGGCTGGGGATCAGGATCGAATGGCAGCCAACCGCCTGGGACGGGGTGATGCATTCCCTCAATGCCAAGAAATTCGACTGCATCTGGAACGGCATGACCATTACCCCTGAGCGGGAAAAAGAAGTTGCCTTCACCAAGCCCTATATCATGGATGGCCAGGTGGCGGTGGTCCGGTTCGACGAGAAGCGGTTCAAGGGGCTCAAGGACCTGAAAAAGGTCAAGGTCGGGGCGCAGAAAGGCTCGTCAGCCCTCAATGCGGTCAAGAAACTCCCCACGGCTCCGGCTGAACTCAAGGAGTACGAGGACAACCCCAAGGCGCTGCTCGACCTCGAAGCAAAGCGGATCGACGTAGTGGTCATCGACAATGTCACCGGCCGCGATTTCATTGCCAAGCGACCGGGGAAATTCAAGATCCTGCCCGGCTTCATCAGTAAGGAGCCGTTCGGCGTCGCCTTCCGCAAGGAAGACCGCGAGCTGCGCGAAACCGTGCAGAAAACCCTGGACAAGATGGCCAAGGATGGATCGCTGGCCAAGATCAGCCGGAAATGGTTTGCCGAAGACATCACCAATCCGAAGAAATGGTAGACGAAACGTGATCGCAACGTTTCACTCCCTGGACAGGCACGTATGAGAATATCACTATCCGGAATCGGCAGGGTCGTCTCGACCCTGCTTTTTTTGTGGGTCCTGACGGGCTTCGCGGCAGCCGGGCAGACAGTCGACCTGGACAGTCTCTTCCGCCAGGCCGGCGATCTGCAGAGCGAAGGGAATCTGCAGGGGGCGGTGGAGACCCTGGGCAAGGTGCCGCCACCGGCAGCCGGCCAGGACGGGGAACCGTTCGTCCGGAGCAGGATGCAGATGGCGCGCATCCAGTTCTCCCTCAAGGAGCTGGACAAGGCCCAGGCAACCTGCCGGCAGGTCCTTGCCCTCTACCCCGACAACAGTGAGGCGAAGAACTTCCTCGCATCTATCGAGCAGGAACGCAAGTCGCGGCTGGGCGCCTTTATCGACGACTGCCTCCGCTTTCTCCCGGTGCTCCTCAAGGGAGCGTTGATGACCCTGCTGCTCGTGCTTTGCACCATGCTGATCTCCCCCCTGGGGGGGCTGTTCATCGCGCTGGGGAGAATCAGCCATTTCCGGCCCCTCACCGCTTTCTGCTGGCTCGTCATCTGGCTCTTCCGCGGCACCCCGCTGCTGTTGCAGCTCTTCTTCATCTATTACGGACTCCCGGCGCTGGGGATCACCTTCAGGCCCTTCACCGCAGCGGTGATCGGGCTCGGCCTCAACTATTCCGCCTACTTGGGAGAGATCATCCGCGGCGCCATCCAGAGCGTCGACCATGGCCAGATGGAAGCGGCCAAGGCGCTGGGGATGACCTACCGGCAGGCGATGCGGCGGATCATCATCCCCCAGACCTATAAGCGGCTCATGCCCCCCATCGGCAACGAATTCATCGCCCTGATCAAGGACACTGCCCTGGTCTCGACCATTGCCATGGTCGAACTGATGCGCTCGGCCGACCAGATGTTCAACACCTACTTCAACATTACGGCGCTGATACTCGCCGCCATCATCTACCTGGTCTTTACCACCGTCTTTACCTTTATCTTCGAAAAGATCGAATACAGGGCAGGGATCTATGAACACCGCTAATCAGCCGCTCCTGGAACTGGTCGGCATCACCAAGCGCTTTAAGCAACTGACCGCCGTGAACGGGGTGAGCCTGGTCGTCAACCCCGGCGAAAAGCTGGTCATCATCGGCCCGTCCGGATCGGGGAAGTCGACGCTGCTCCGGGCCGTCAATTTTCTGGAGCAGATCGACGACGGGATCATCCGCTTCGAAGGTCGCGAGGTCGGCTATCTCCGCAAGCACGGCAAGCTGCACCTGGACCGGCAGCAGGTCATCTGCGGCCTGCGGGCCGAGATCGGCATGGTCTTCCAGCATTTCCATCTCTTCCCCCACATGACCGTCCTGGGAAACGTCATGGAGGGCCCTCTTACCGTGCAGAAAAAGGGGCAGAGCGTAGCGCGGGAGATCGCCCTGGAGATGCTGGGCAAGGTGGGGCTTTTGGACAAGAAGGAGGTCTACCCCGCCACCCTCTCGGGCGGGCAGAAGCAGCGGGTTGCCATTGCCAGAGCCCTGGCCATGAAACCGAAGCTGATGCTGTTTGACGAGCCGACCTCGGCGCTCGACCCCGAACTGGTGGGAGAGGTCTTCGACACCATCCACGCCCTGGCGGACGAGGGGATGACCATGGTCATCGTGACCCACCACATGGGATTCGCCAGGGAACTGGCCGACCGGGTCATCTTCATGGAAGCGGGCTCGTTCGTGGTGGAAGAGACCCCGGCCGACTTCTTTTCCGACCAGTTGGGCAACGAACGGATCAGGGCCTTCCTGAACCGTTTGATCTGATCCCAGGAAAACATTGAACCGACCCACTGCGATGCACACCCCTGCGAGGACGACACGTCTTCAGCAGCCAGTTGCCTTTTCGCCACTCCCGTCGTATATTTTACTCAGAGTAGCGGTCTGCCGCTGACTCCCGGTACTGGTCCACGGAAGACACGGAGCGTGCGATGATCGAAAAGAGGCGGTTTCATCGGGTGCTGTTCAGAACGAGATGCCTCGTCCGCCACGATGAAATCCCCTATGATGGCTACGTGGAGAACATCTCCCTGAAAGGCGCCATGGTCAGCTTCGACGAAGCCATCATGGTCCCCCAGGGTGATTGCTGCTCCCTTGAGATCTCCCTGGCCGGCGAAAAGGCCCCGCTCCTCATTACGGCAGAGATCATCTACTCCACCATGTTCAGGATCGGGGTGGAATTCGGCACTTTCGAGGCGGGCCACCACTTCAGGCTCTGCGGCCTGATGGAGCGGCTCACCAGCGAGCCCGGAAAACTGCGGGAGGAGTTGAAACTGATCGGCCTGGAAAGCGACTGAGCCCGGACGCCACTGCCGCGCGAACAGGAAAGCCGGCCCCCGCAAGGAGGCCGGCTTTTTTCGTCAGGAGATGATTTCTGCAGCAGAGCGGTCTGCCCGGGGTTCACGGGAACAGCGCCAGCCCCTCCAGCCCCATGTTCTCGGGGAAACCGCAGGTCAGGTTCATGTTCTGCACCGCCTGGCCGGATGCCCCTTTCACCAGGTTGTCGATGGCGGAGACCACAATGACCCGGCCGGTCCGCTGGTCCACGGTGATGCCGATGTCGCAGAAATTGCTCCCCCGCACGTGGGCCGTCGAAGGTACCTGGCCAACAGGGAGGACCCGGACAAAGGGCTCGCCATGGTAGAAGGTCTCATAGAGCTTGACCAGCTGGTCGGTGGTGGCCTTTTTCAGCGGCGTTGCATAGACCGTCGAGAAAATACCCCGGTCCATCGGCACCAGGTGCGGGGTAAAGGAGATGACGATCCGCTCTCCGGCCAGCTCCGACAGCTCCTGTTCGATCTCAGGGATGTGCCGGTGGACGCCGCCGACGCCATAGGCCCGGAAACCGTCATTGATCTCGCAATAGAGGTTGTCCACCTTGGCGCTCCGCCCGGCGCCGCTGACGCCCGACTTGGAATCGGCAATGATGCTGGCCGGATCGATCAGCCCCTTTTTCAAAAGCGGCGCCAGCCCGAGGATGATGCTGGTTGGGTAGCACCCGGGATTGGCCACCAGCCGGGTCTTGGCGATCTTGTCGCGCCGCAGCTCGGGCAGGCCGTAGACCGCCTTTGGCAGAAGCTCGGGGTTCATGTGCGGTTCGTACCACTTCCCGTATTCGGCGGCATCGTGCAGGCGGTAGTCGGCCGAGAGGTCGATCACGGTCCGCTTCAGTTCGAGAAAGGTCGGCACCACTTCCATGGCAGCCTTGTGCGGCAGGGCCGTGAAGATCAGCTCTGCCCGTTCGGCGACCCGGACCGGCTCCAGGTTTTCCAGCACCAGGTCGCAGCGTCCCCGCAGGGTCGGAAAGACCTCGGAGATCCGCTTGCCGGCGCTCTGCTCCGACGTGACACAGGTAACCGCCACCTCGGGGTGACAATAGAGGATGCGCAAGAGCTCCAGACCGGTATACCCGCTTGCACCGACAACGGCTACTTTCACCATATCTCCACCTCACAAATTTTTGTCGGTTGTTGAAAACGAAGTTTCAGCGCAGCTAAAAGCAGCCACCTCGCCGCCGTCCTCGAAAAGCCTCCTTGTGCGGCGTAGCGCTGTTTATGCCCTGTGGGTACTACGCCTCCGCGGGGCTTTCTGCGGGTGCGACGATCTGACTGCTTTTGAACAACCTGAGTTTTTCAACAACCCGTAAGGGCCGGCAGCTTGTGTCCTGACACGGCACACCAGAGGACTCCGCAGTCAGGGCGCAACTCCGGCCCGTATGCAAAAAAGGGGTACCCTTGCGGATACCCCCTCGAACACTTCCTGCAAGCGGATCTTAACGCTTGGAGAACTGGAAGCTGGCGCGTGCAGCCTTCTTGCCGTACTTCTTCCGCTCCTTGACCCTGGCGTCACGGGTGATGAACCCGGCCTTTTTCAGGGTACCGCGGAGTTCGGCGTCAACCACGAGCAGCGCCTTGGTGATGCCGTGCTTGATGGCGCCGGCCTGACCCGAATCGCCGCCGCCGCTGACCGTCACGTAGATATCGAAGGTACCGACCTTCTCCACCAGCTCCAGCGGCTGCCGTACGACCATCTTGGAGGTTTCGCGACCGAAGTACTCGTCCAGCGTCTTGTTGTTGACCATGATATTGCCGCTGCCGGGCTTGAGCCAGACCCTGGCAATGGACGATTTTCTTTTGCCTGTACCGTAATAGCTGATTGCTGCCATCGTATTATCTCCTGAACTGAATTATCAGAGTTGAACCGTTTTGGGCTGCTGGGCCTTGTGCGGATGCTCGGCGCCTGCATATACCTTGAGCTTGCTCAGCATGTGGCGGGAGAGCTTGTTCTTGGGAAGCATCCCCTTGACTGCCTTGCGGATCAGATCTTCCGGCCTCTTCTCCAGCAGCTTGCCGGCAGAGATGGACTTGATGCCGCCGGGATAGCCGGAGTGGCTGTAGTAGATCTTGTCGTCGCGCTTGGCGCCGGTGAGCAGGATCTTTTCGGCGTTTACGACGATAACGAAATCGCCGGTGTCGACACTGGGGGTGTAGGTCGGCTTGTTCTTGCCACGGAGGATGTTGGCTATCTGGGTGGCGAGCCTGCCGAGTACCTTGTTATCGGCATCGAACAGGTACCAGTCGCGGTTTACCTGATCAGTTTTTGCAATGTACGTCTTCATCGAACCCTCACATCTCGTCTGATAGTCTTCCAAGAAAGTTGTTAAGCTAGAACAATTCGATTCATCTGTCAAGAATTTTTCTATCTTCTGAAAACGCACGGCTGTGCCGGCACGGCAGCGAAATTCCGGCTGCGGCTGCGCGGGCAGGGAATGCGGCGCCCCTCAGCCGGCGGGGTCCTGCGGCACTGCACCAGCGAAAAAGACCTCCATGAGACAGAGCCCCTGGGGAGGGGCCGTGATGCCGGACAGTCGCCGGTCGCCACAGGCGAGCAGGTCGCTGATCTCTTCCGGGGCGCGTCGCCCCAGGCCGACCTCCACCAGGGTGCCGACCATCACCCGCACCATGTTCTTGAGAAAGCCGGTGCCGATCACATCGACATGGATCAGGTCGTCCTCTTCGACGATCTCCATGCTGCGGATGGTCCGGCAGGTGGTCTTGGCAGCACAGCCGGTGGCGCGGAAAGCGGCGAAATCGTGGTCGCCGACGAATCGCACTGCAGCGGCACGCATGGCAACAAGATCCAGCGGCCCGCGCAGATGCCAGACGTAGAGCCGCTTAAGCGGCGAGCGGTCCGGCCCCAGGTGGAGCGAATAGCGATAGTGCTTGGCAACTGCCTCTCGTCGGGGGTTGAAGTCCGGTGGGACCTCTACTGCCCCGCGGATGGCGATGTCCGGCGGTAAGAGGGAGTTGAGCCCAGCCGTGAAGGCCTTGAGCGGAATCGACCGGCTGGTCCTGAAACAGGCGGCCATGGCTCGGGCATGGACGCCGGCATCGGTGCGGCCCGACGAATAGAGCCGGACCTCCTCCCCCAAAAGCCGGGCCAGCGCCTCCTCCACCACCTGCTGGATCGTGAGCCCGTTGGGCTGCACCTGCCAACCGGCATAGGCGGTACCGTCGTATTCCACTGTCAGGAGCACGTTTCTCATGCCGATCCATCCCGCATCCGGCGAAGCCGCTCCACCCGGCGCTGCAGCAGGAGCGTACCACGATGCTCCGGCGCCATCCCCTCCAGCACGAGCCGGTCAACCCCCAGCTCGGTGCTGCTCATGGACGCGACCTGCACCGCCTCTGCCCAGCCCGGCATGACCTGGCCGGAGGCCTTGTCCGCAGCGGCAACCAGCGGCAGGATCTCCACGATGCCCGCCTGGATGGCCTGCTCGGCCATGCGGACCCTGGTGGAATCGCGCAGCTCGGGCCATCGTCTGGCACTGCCATGCAGGCGGCAGGTCGCTGCCAGTGCCCGCCGGTACAGCGCCGGCAGCCGCAGACGGTCGCAAAAGCCCCTCGCCAATTCGCTCCCCGTCTCCTCGTGGCCATGATGCCGCGGGTAGAGCGGAGGGTCAGTGGCAAGCTTTCCCAGATCATGGAACAGGCCGCAGAAACGCGCCAGCGGATCGTCGCTCTGCTGCGTCAGCCGCTCCAGCACCTCCAGGGAGTGGGTGCAGAGGTCCCCTTCGGGGTGGTATTCCAGCGGCCCGGCCGGCACCTCCCCCATCCGGAACAGCTCGGGGAGGAACTCCGAGCCGATGTCGAACTCCAGCATCCTTTGGAAGAATCGCACCGGCTCCTGCTTGGCCAGCGCCTTGAGCATCTCGGCGGAAAAGCGCTCCACCGGCACGGCTTCCAGCCCCAATGACCGGCTCCCGGCCCGGAGCAGTTCCGCAGACTCGTCTGTCAGCCGCCACCCCTCTGCCTCGAAGCGGAAGGCCCGGAAACAGCGGAGCGGATCGTCGCTGAAAGAGCTGTCGCTGCAGGCCCGTAAACTGCGGGCTGCCAGGTCGTCGCGCCCCCCCAGCGGGTCGAGGAGCTCACCCCCCAGGGAGAGAGCCATGGCATTGACGGTGAAGTCCCGCCGGTGCAGGTCGGCCGTGAGCAGCGAGACATCGTCCAGCAGAGTCGCCTCGACTTTGCCGACGCCCTCAATGAACCGAAAGTAGATGGGAGCCGCGCTTTTGGCCGCCACGAAGCGAAAACCGAGGCGCTCAAGCCCCTCTGGCGGCACGGCGGCCACCAGGTCCAGGTCCTGGCTTACCCTGCACGAGAGCAGGTCCCGCACGCTGCCACCGACCAGGAAAACCCGGTCATGGAGCGCAGGAGGAAACAGGGGGCGCAGTAACGAAAGCACTGCCTCCATGGAAGTATCGACTCCGGCCACGCGTTCGTGCTCCTCCCCAACAGGGGAATCAGTATAGGTCCGGCATTGTGTTGTAGGGGAAATCACCCGGAGAGTCAAGGAGATGGTTGAGGGGGCAGCCGGCATCAGGTGAGGGCAGACGTTTTCCGGCAGCGGCGAATGCCGGGACAGGGAGGTCGTGGGCGCCGTTTCTATAAATACCAGAACGGCCAGTCCGGTCGCCTGCCCCAGACCAGTTCCCCGGTTGTCGTGTCATCGACCCAGACGGCATAGGTTCTCGGCGTGCACCAGAAGCAGAGCCTGATGTTGAACTCGTAGGAATGGCCAGGCTGCAGCTCAATCTCAACCAGCCCCTGCGGGTGGGCACCGAAGTCCGCGGTCTGATAGGCATATGCCAGGGCATGTCGGCCCGGCACAAGCCTTGCGCACGTATAGCCGGCGCCGACACCTGTTCCGTCGATCGAAGAGATCACCCCCGGCAGACTCGACCAGTCGAATGCCGCGTTAGCACCGCTCTCCAGGCCTGCAGCACCCGGGCCGACCCATTCGCCCCAACCCCAATAGAGCGGCGAAAGGTGCGCGCATGAAACAAGCGTGCAAGAGAGCATGAAAAATGCTATCCGATTCATGGGAATCCCGCCCTAACGCCGCTGTCGCTGCCCTGACGGCATCAGTGGCCAGACGGGCCGATAAGACACGAGCAGGCTAATTGAAAAAGCCCTTTTCGACACACTTTTCACGGGTTTCCAGGATGGCGTCGATCATCTTTTGCTGCTCAGCCGGCAGGGCGCCGTAACCGAGTTCTTCCTTCGAGCTGACCAGGGTGTGGATATACTGCTCGAAGCTGACGCTCGCGGGCAGGTTTTCGCCGAGACAGGAGCAGAATTTTTCCCGGCCGACCGCCTTCAGGCACTGCTCGGCCTTCTTCTTCCCCAGATCCTGCTGGGCCTTCAGCGCCTTCAGTTCCTGGATCTGCTGCTCCAGCAGCTTGATTTTCTCCTGCACCGCATCCTGCGCCTGGAGCGGCGAGGCCATCAATAGACATACGAGTGTGAGCAGTGGCAATCGTTTCATGGTCTATCCTCCTCAGTGGTGCATCTGCAGGTTGAATCTATCCCTGTGATCTCCCGGCGATCCCTTTTACCGCGCCGAGGATGTCTGCCGGCAGGACGAAGGTTTTGACATTGGCCGACGTGGCGAGATGCTGGATGGCATTGACATAGCGGTCGCCCAGGAGAAAGAGGGCGGGAAGTTCCTTGTCCCCCACGGCGCCGGCAATGTCCTCGATTGCCCTGGCTGACGCCTCGGCCAGGGTTATCTGCGCCTCCGCCTCCCGTTTTGCCGCCTCCAGCTTCCCTTCAGCCTCGCGGATCATCGCCTCTTTCTTCCCCTCCGCCTCCAGGATCATCGCCCGCTTCAGCCGCTCGGCCGTGGCCTGCTGTTCCATCGCCTTCTGCATGGAGTCGGACGGCTTGATGTCCTGGATCTCCACCGACTTGACCAGGATTCCCCAGTCGGTGACGTCTTCGGAGATGATGTCCTTCAGCCTCGCCTTGATGATGTCGCGTGACGAGAGGGCCCGGTCCAGCTCCATCTCGCCGATGATGGCCCGCAGAGAGGTCATGACCAGGTTCTGGATGGCATATTCGTAGTTGCTGATGCCGTAGACCGCCTTCACCGGGTCGACGATCTTGATGAAGGCAATGGCGTTGGTGACGATGACGGCGTTGTCCTTGGTGATTGCCTCCTGGGCGCCGATGTCCAGGGGGATGTCCTTGGTGGTAAGGCGGTAGGCGACGATGTCGACATAGGGAATGATGAAGTTGAGGCCCGGCTTGAGCGTGGAATGGTACTTGCCGAGCCGCTGTACGACGAATTCGTAACCCTGGGGAACGAGCCGCACCCCCATGAAGATGGTGACAAGCACCAGCGCAAACAGGACTCCCAGTACGATTGTTCCCGGATTCATGACTTTTCCCCTTTGTCGGTTTTTTCCACTTTCAACAGATGCCCCTCCACGTCCACCACCCTGATCCGGTCCCCCACCTCAAGCGGCTCGTCGGACATGCAGGGCCATTCGTCCGCCCCGAGAAGCGGCAGTTGGAACTTGACTCTCCCCTTGTCGTATGTGCCCGCAGCCTTGATGACCAGACCCCTCTCGCCGATGATCGCATCCTTGGACGAGCCGGCGAAGGTTCTGCTGCGCGGCTTGAAGAAACGGAACCAGGCAACGGTCAGCCCTGCCGAGACAATGGTCCAGGTGAGGATCTGGGCCGACAGGGGGAGGCTCGGGACAATCGCAATGATGATGCCGACCAGAACGGCCCCGAGGCCGAACCAGACGATGGTAAAGGAGGGGACCACCAGTTCGAGGCCGATGAGTATGAGTCCCATTACCACCCAGTGCCACCAGAGTATGTTCACGTATTATCCTCCTGACCGCGGGGCTCAATAGCCGCAGCTGAAATTTCTATGCTCCGGATGCCATCCTCCCGCCGGAAGCGGGACGTGCCGCGGCAAGCTCACGAAAACGGAGCGCCATTTCGGGCCCCACAATCGGACCGGCAGCCTCTTCCTCGTGCTTGAAAAAGACGAAGACCTGCTCCCATTGTTGCGCAAGGATCTTTTCCAGCCATTGCGCCAGATCGGCCTCCGTATAGATGGCCCGGCGCAGGCGCAGGTAGCCCCATGACGTCGTAGCGACGATCTCATGAGCCGGATTCTCGTCGGTATCCTCGAAGCACAGGCAGCAGCCCCTTTCACGCAGGAGATCCGCCACTCCCGCTTCGAGCCAGGAGGGGCTGCGGAAGTCGAAGGCGCACGGCACATTGCCGGGAATCAGGGCGAGAAAATCCTCCAGGGCCGGGAGGTTCTTTTTCGCGTGGAAAAACTTTGGAAACTGGAACAGGGCCGGCCCCAGTTTGCTCCCCAGAACCGGGAGGGTCCGGAAGAAGAAGTCGGCCTCCTCCTCAACGTTGCGGAGCTGCTTCATATGCGTCATGACCTGGGGCGCCTTGAGCGCAAAGGCAAAATCGTCGGGAACCTGTTCCACCCAGGGTGTCAGGATCCTCTCGGTGGGCATGTGGTGAAAGGTATAGTTGATCTCCACCGCATTGAGGCGTTCCCCATAAAAGCGGAGCATCCCCTTGGGCGAGATCTTTTCCGGATAGAATATCCCCTTCCATTCCTTGTACGCATACCCGCTCGTCCCGACATGGATCTTCATGGTTCACGCTCCTCGTCGCCGGTGTCGCGCACCACTTCTCCGGCGTCCTTGTCCTCGCGAAGCCGCAGGAAAACCGGCTGCCGCATGACCCCGTCCCCGGTCCACCCCGCCAGGGCGACCTCGCAGACCAGCTCCGGCCTTACCCAGGTGGCAGGGGCATTGGTCTGCGGCTCCACCTTGAAGGGGCACTCCTGTTGGATCATGGGCTCCAGCCTTGCGCGGATTTCCTTCAGATCCTTCACCGTGAAGCCGCCTCCCGCATGACCGATGTGGATCAATTCGTCCCCCCGGTACACCCCCAGGACCAGGGTGCCGAAATACCCTCTCCCCCCGCGCGGTTGCGTGAATCCCGCGATAACCCCCTCCTGGGTCAGCCGGCTCTTCACCTTCAGCCATTGCCGGCTCCTTTTCCCGATCTGGTACACACTTTGGGAATGCTTGGCGATTATCCCCTCCAGCCCCTTATCCTTGACGACCCGGAAAAACAGGCTCCCCTCGTTCCGGACATGATCGCTGAATCGCAGGTTCGGCATCGGCGGCAGGACCCTTTTCAGGAGCTCCTTTCTTTTGAGGAGGGGGAGGCCGGTCAGGTCATGCCCCTGGAAGTGGAGGAGATCGAAGACGTAATAGAGCAGATGGCCGCTGCGGGATTCCCGGTAATCCTGCAGCAGCTGGAAATCGGGATGTCCCCGCTCATCCACGACGACGATCTCCCCGTCCAGAACCGCCTCGAAACTGCATTTCCGCAACGCGTCCACAATGGGGGGAAACTTCCGGTGGAGCGGGATCAGGTTCCGGGAGTAGAGCGAAACGTCTCCGTCCCGGAGTTCGGCAATAGCCCGGTACCCGTCCCATTTCACCTCGAAGAGCCAGTCCGGATGGTCGAACGGTTCCCTGACCAGGGTCGTGAGCATCGGCCTTATGGCGTGCGGCATCGGAGTCTCCGGCGCAGCCAGCAGCTCTTCGCTTTCCTCCGCTTCCCGAAGGCGAATCCGGCTTATGTTCTTCTGCCCGGCTGAGTTCCCCGGCCCGGCTGCGAAGACCTCCTCCAGGGTCCGGTCGGTCGCGACGGAACGGTTCTCCCGGAGGATATCCTCCCCGGTCGCATAGCGGTCCTTTTTCTTCAACAGGAGCCACGACTTTCCGTCCTTCCCCGTCTTCACCAGCGCGAACTCGCCCCGGAGCTTCTCCCCTGCAAGGACGAGCTTCATGTCCCCCTTTTTCAACCCCTCCAGGAGGAGTTTCTCGCTTTCCTCCCCATCCCGTGCGGCAGGGTGGCGATAAATGCCCCTGTCCCAGATGATGACGCTCCCCGCGCCGTAATTCCCCTCCGGGATGACCCCCTCGAAATCCTTGTAGGCAAGCGGATGGTCCTCGACCATGACGGCGAGCCTCTTGACGGAAGGCTCCAGCGAAGGCCCCCTGGGGATGGCCCAGCTCTTCAGCACCCCTTCCAGCTCCAGCCTGAGATCATAATGAAGGGCCCGGGCCGCATGCTTGTGAACGACGAAGATGAGCTGCCCCCCCTCATGCTGAAGTGCCGGCTCCGGTTCGGGCGTCTCCCCGAACCTCCGTTTGGCTGCGTATTCCTTCAAGTCTTTGTCAGTCAAGAACAGAAGGCTCCATTCCTCGCGTCCGGGTTTATGCCAGGTTTGGCTGGGTCGATTGAGCACAACCGCAGGCGCAGCAGCGCTACGTCGAGGATTGTGCGATTGAGACCGGTCAAAGATGGCGTGAAGACGGGTGCGAGTGTCACAGATGGGGCAGCTTCTGTTGTTTCTCGATCACCTCGCAAAACAGGTCCCCCCGTGTCTCTGCCCTGTGAACAGCCTCCGCATGGTCGATCTGGAACCTTTTCGGGTCGCGAAGCCGTTCCAGTTCCTCCAGTTCTCCCCACGCCAGGGGAAACGAAACGAGCGGCTTCTCCCTGGCCCGCAGGGAATAGACGCAGACCATGGTCTTTGAGGCGTCGTTCTGGGACCAGTTGATGAAGACCTTCCCCTGCCGGGCGTCCTT
Source organism: Geobacter sp. (assembly GCA_009684525.1). Classification (NCBI taxonomy): domain Bacteria; kingdom Pseudomonadati; phylum Thermodesulfobacteriota; class Desulfuromonadia; order Geobacterales; family Geobacteraceae; genus Geobacter; species Geobacter sp. Next base: position 87,757 of record WKKR01000007.1, on the reverse strand, counting down.
CGCCATCTTCGAGGTCACCAGCTCCGGATAATTTTTCTGCATGATCACGGCCACGGCCCTGGAAAATGTCTTGGTCTCCTCAAAGGTCGTCTCGGCGCGGTTCAGGGGGACATAGACATGGAGCCCCTTCAGGCCCGAGGTCTTTACCCAGCCCACAAGCCCCAGCCGGGCGAGGATCTCCCGGAGTATCAGCGCCACCCTGGCACAATCCAGGACGTCCGCCCCCGCGCCGGGGTCCAGGTCGAAGACCATGGCATCGGCCGTTTCCGGGGAAGCGGCCCTGCCAAGGGGGACATGGAGTTCGAGGGACGCCAGGTTCGCCACCCAGATCAGCGTTGCCGGGTCGTTGACCAGGCAGACCGTCATCCGCTCCCCGCCTTCCCCGCGGATCTCGGCCGTTTCCGCCCACTCCGGATGGTGGGAAGGACAGCGCTTCTCGAAAAAATAATCCTTCTCCACCCCGTCGGGATACCGCTTCAGGGTCAATGCCCGGCCTTTCAGGTGGGGGAGGATGAACGCGGCGATCCGGCCATAGTATTCCAGGACGTGGGCCTTGGTGAAACCACAGGAGGGATAGAGCTCCTTTTCAAGGTTCGACAGGGAGAGCCTTCTCCCGGCGATGTCGACGAATTCCCGGCTCACCGGTCCTGCTTCACTTTGCGCATGATCTCCTCCAGCGCGGCGACCAGATCGATCGGGCCTTCCCCCTCTTCTTCCCGGACTTCCGGGGCCTCCACCGGTGTCATTTCCTTCAGCTTCCTCTGCAGGAGCTCCATGACCTTTGCCCGGCGCTCGTCCGCATATTTTTCCGGGTCGAACTCCGCCATCATCTCCCTGATGCTCTTCTTCATCCGGCTCTTCGCTGCTGCTTCGATCTTTCCCCCCTGCGGCGCCACATCATCATCGGGGAGTATTTCCCCGCTGTAATGAAGCGTCGTCAGGGCCAGCGCACCCTCCGTGCTTTTGACCGCCACCAGGTACTCGCGCTCTGCCAGCACGAATTTGGCGAGCCCGGCCCTGTTGGTCCGGCGCATCACCTCGGCCAGCAGCCGGTAGGATTTTTCGCCCCCCTTCAAAGGGACGAGATAATAGGGGTGATCAAAGTAGATCGGGTCCACTTCCGCCATGTCGATGAACTCGACGATCTCGATGGTGCGGCTCCGTTCGGGCGACACCGATTCCAGCTCCTCGTCCGTTATCGGCAGGTATCTGTCGGGTCCGATCTCATATCCCCGCACGATCTCCTCCGGCGGGACCATGGTTTCCTGTTCCGGACAGAACATCCTTCTCGCCAGGGGGGAGAAATCCGTGCTGTGGAGCAGACGGAAAGAGATACGGCCGGGCGCTACGGCCCTGACCAGCTGCACCGGGATCGCTACCAGGCTGAAACTGATCGTCCCGCTCCATATCCCCTGAACAGCCATGGCATGCCTCCCTTTCAGGCCACTTTCTTCAGGCTCGCTTCAAGCGCCTCAAGCAGCTTGTCCGATGTCGTCGGTTTCAGGAGTTTCGGGCGCAGGAGCACGATTTTTTCTCCGCGGGCCTTTTTTTCGATCAGTTGCTGCAGTTTTTTCTCGTGTTCGTTTTCGAATTTCTCCGGCTGGAAAGGGGCTGTCAGCTGATTGATCAGATCGATCCCGATTTTCAGTTCCTTCTCGGCCAAGGGGATGTCCGGCAGTTGCAGGGCCTCAACCTTGATCACCTCGTCGGCATGGCGCAGGGTATTCAGGCGCAGAATCCTTCCGCTCGCCTGCAAGGCCCCGAGATAGGATCTTTTTCTCATGGCCCAGGTGCAGATCCCTGCCGCGTCCTCCTCCTGCAGGGCCGCAACCAGCGCGTCATAGCCTTCCGGGGACGCATCCGGCTCCAGGTAGTAGGTGCGCTCCAGGAAAACCGGGTCGATCCGTCCGGTCCTGACGAATTCATGGACATCGATCAGCCGGCTCCCTTCGGGAACGGTCTGTTCCAGCTCCGCCGGATCGATGAGGATATATTTCCCCTCCTCCACTTCGAACCCCCTGGTCTGTGCTTCCGTTGGCACCGGGATTTTTTCATACGCACAGATCATCTGCTGACGCAGTTTCACACGATCGCGCATGTGCAGGAGGTGAAACTGAATCCGCTCTTCCTTGACCGCGGCATGCAGCTTCACCGGCACATCCGTATCCCCGAAATGGATATGTCCTTTCCAGATCGTTGTTCCCGCCATCGGAAATCCTCCGCAGTGGCACTACTGTGATGGACCATGCCCCTAAGGAAAGTATCGCACAAAATGTCCTGCTGTCACTTTTTCCGCTGATCTGCTGTCACGTCAGGGGGGAAGTGTACACAGAAGAATAAGGCCAATTCCGGCAGGTGCCGGTCAGCGGCCATGACTGCAGGGCGTGGCGGTTCGATCTGGCGACCGGCGGGGTGGAGGGAGGTGGCTAACGGGAGGAACAGGCTAATGAATGGTTATTGAGCCATCGATGTTTACTGTGCCTGCAGAAATGACTATCGATCCGTGGATAACGGTGATGCCGTCAATCGTAGTGAAACCGGCATCGTAGCCGCCACGGAAGGTAAAGGCGAGAGGGCGGTTGAAGACAACATCTTCGAATAGTTCGACCCCGCGCGAAAGCATTGCACCGCCATCCGATACATTGGCAAATGCCTCAGCGAGAGTGCCGTACTGCACCCCGCTCACACTCGCGGCTGAAGGTGCGAATGCCGCGAATACGCCCCGCAGGCCATACATGGTGACACTGCAAACACCTCTGCCGCTGCAGTCTCCTCCCCAGGAAGCGAGATGGTAACCGATTTCGGGAGAGGCCGTGACAGTGACCAGCGTACCGTAACCATAGCCCTGGCTGCAGTTGGACGTGCAGGCCATGTCGGGTCCGGGGCTAGTGTGGACGGTACCGGGGCCGGCAACAGCAATAGAGAGCCCATAGGTAATGGGCCGGAATGTGGCAGTCACAGTGCAGTCGGCAATGATCGGGACTGTGGTGTAGATAGCCCCGTTGATGGAACCACCACAGCCGTCGATCGTTTCCAGTTCATACCCGGTGAAGGGAGTGACGGTGAAACTCGTGGATTCTCCCTTGGGAACGCTTTGAACGATAGCCGGCGAGAGTTCCCCTCCACTGGACACGGCAGTCGATACTCTGTAGACGTACAAGTTGATCAGTGCGGGGTGCGCGGTTAAGTCCTTTACGTCACCTAGTTGCCATAATGTATTCTCTCCCCACCCCCAGACGGTTCCATCATTCTTGATCGCCATGTTATGGAAATATCCGGCGGAGATCCTGATAATCCCCGAAAGCCCGCTTACCTGAACGGGTATCAGCCGGTTCACAGTTGTGTTGTCTCCGAGTTCGCCATTTCCGTTATAACCCCACGCCCAGAGCGTTCCATCATTCTTCACAGCCACCGTGTGGTTCTGCCCGGCGGCGATGGCAACAATCCTCGAAAGACCGAGTACCTGAATCGGTGTCAGGCTGCCTGTGGTACTGTTGTTCCCGAGCTGACCACGCGCGTTATCTCCCCAGGCCCAGACCGTCCCATCCTCTTGCAAGGCAACCGTATGTGAATAACCCGCGTCAATCGCTGTTATACCGGATAGGCCTGGCACCTGGACCGGTGCCAGCCGCCTCGTGGTGCTGTTGTCTCCGAGCTGGCCGCTACTGTTGTTTCCCCATGTCCAGGCCGTTCCATCGTTCTTCACAGCCGCGGTGTGAAAGATACCAGCGGCAATGGCAGTGATTCCGGAAAGCGTGGTCACCGGTACCGGAGTCAGACGGTTTGTCGTAGTGTTGTCTCCGAGGTTGCCCCAGCCGTTATACCCCCATGCCCAGACGGTCCCGTCGTTCTTCAAGGCAACGGTGTGAGCCCCACCCGTGGCGATGGCGGTAGCCCCGGAAAGCCCATACGCCTGCACCGGTGACATCCTGCTGGTAGTGCTGTTGTCCCCGAGTTGGCCGCTTTTGTTAGAACCCCAGCCCCAAACCGTCCCGTCCCCTTTTAGGACCACTCTGAACTCGGAACTCGCAGATGTTGAGGTAATGCTCTCCAGCCCGTTAACCTGGACAGGAACCAGGCTGTCGGCTCCCCACGTCCAAACCGTTCCATCCCCCTTTACGGCAACCGTCTCAATATTTCCCGCTGAAATGTCCGCAATGCCTGGAAGTCCACTCACCGGAATCGGCACAACCCGGATGGTGGAGGTATTGTCCCCGAGTTCGCCGTTATAATTGTCTCCCCAGGCCCAGACCGATCCGTCGTTCTTCACAGCGGCGCTATGGAGCAAACCGGTCGTGATGGCAGTAACCCCCGAAAGGCCGCTCACGTAGACCGGCGTCAGCCTGTTCACTATGCTGCCGTCACCGACCTGGCCGCGATTGTTATATCCCCATGCCCGGACCGTACCGTCCTCCCCCAGGGCAATCGTATGATGCTGACCGGCGGCCATGGCGGTAATCCCCGCAAGTCCGGCAACCTGGACCGGCACAAGTCGATCCGTCGTACTACCGTCTCCGAGCTGGCCATAGGCGTTGTGCCCCCACGCCCAAACAGTCCCATTGTTCTTCAGAGCGAGGGAATGATACTGACCCGCGGCAACGGCAATGACCCCTGTGAGTCCGGTTACCTGGAATGGGATCTGCCTGTCTGTCGTACTGTCATCGCCGACCTGGCCATATGCGTTATACCCCCACGTCCAGACCGTCCCGTCATCTTTAAGGGCAACATTATGAGAATTCCCGGCCACTATGGCCGTTACCCCGGATAGCTCTGTTGCATGAACCGGAATCAGGCTGTCCGTCGTACTGCCATCCCCAAGCTGACCGCTGCCATTATAGCCCCACGCCCAGACTGTCCCGTCGTTTTTCAGGACCACCGTGTGGAAGCATCCCGTGGCAATGGCCGATACTCCATCAATCCCGGCCTGGACAGGCGTCAGGCTGGTTGTAGTGCTATTGTTCCCGAGCTTGCCATACGCGTTTTCGCCCCACGCCCAGACCGTCCCGTCGTCTCTGAGGGCCGCAGAGTGGAACCAACCTGCCGCAATGGCCGTAATGCCGGAAATTCCGTTCACCGGAACCGGCGTCAGTCGCTGAATGAGACTCCCGTCGCCTAACTGTCCAGAGCTGTTATTGCCCCACGCCCAGACCGTCCCGTCGCTTTTCAGAGCCAGTGTATAGTTGTATCCACCGGTAAGCTTTGGGGTGACGGAAGCATCCACACAATTGAGAAAAAGGAACAAACTTGCCATCGCAAGCAGAACAACGAATTTCACAATCAATGACGGTATGATTTTCATAGGTCTGATTTCTCCGATATTCCGGGAACAAGAAAGGCTAACAGGACGCAGTTGATGCAATGGATTCATCAGATCAATCAACTACGCCCCCCTGCTCCTGCTTGTTTATCGTTTGAGGCGGCAGCAGCTGTAACTCACTCGCCAGTTTTGTCGTGATTGTGTCGATCTCGGCGGGGAAGCGGGTGTAAAAGAGGTCGTAGAGGATATTGAAGCCCTTGCCCTGCTGCTCCCTGAAGGCATCCCAGCCGGCGGCATCGGGAGTGGTCGCCGTCGAGCCGGAGATTTTCGCATCCGATGCGATGAGAATGTCCTCGAAAAAGGTGACGAGATCGTCGTGCAGCGCCTGGGGCAGCAGCCGTTTCGCCTTCGTTATTTCAGCCCGTATTTTTGCCAGGTAGTCCCACGATTTTGCGTCATAGGTGTCGCTCGCGGCGACATAGCGCTCTCTGTTATTCTCCAGGAAGTAATATGCCACCGACAGGGCGAGGAACTGGTATTCACAGAGCAGCGACGAAAAGGTCTCCAGGAAGGCCGCCTGCGCCTCGATCACCTTGCCCTGGCGCGCCAGATCAGCCTCGAAGACCTTCTGTTCCCGGAACTTCCTGTCGTCCCGGATCTTCAGGACGATCGGAATGACGATCCCGGTTAAAACCGCGCTGAGGACCAACAAAAGGGCATTCTCAAGAAATGCTTGCGACATCGGTATCCCTCCGGCCGGACGATACGAAATTCTGGGAAGTCCCTGGAGCAGTATACCAAAATCCGAACCTACGGAATGAGTCGACCGCCAATTCTTGATGCTGATGCGGACTGGCTACAGGCCAAGGAGGGTAATTACCCATGAGACTTTAAAGAACTCTCTCAAGGGTCTCAACATCTGACATGGTTCTGTGCTCTGTGTTTCTAGAAACCTGACCTCTGCCTTCTATACCTGCCTGACTATATCGACCGAGATCTCCACCGCCGGAATCGTCCCTCTGTTCTCAAGCCAGTGTGTGGTATTCCTATCCTCGGGCCAGCCCACTCCCGGTCCATAGTCCGTAGCAACTCCATCTCGATGGTCAGTGATCGTTCCTTGCAGTATATAGACGGTGCCTGGTCTGTCTTTATGGTCATGGATCGGGCCGAAGACACCTCCAGGTTCGATGGTCACCATACGCATTCGAAGTTGGCGCCCTGCCATGCCCTCGATCTCAGGGCCAAGATCAACCGTTGCAAGTAACTTCACCGTAACACCTTTCGTCTCAGGTGCCACCAGTTCGTTGCTCATCGTGCTCTCCTATCTGTACTTCCAGGGCGCGGGGTCTTTCAAGTTGATTAGAACCAAGACGTCAAGCTGTCATTTTGGAAGCCAGACCCTGACCTTTGAGCAAGAAAACCGGATTTCTATTTATTTTATCAGTTTTGCCCAAACACCAGGATCGGTTCCAGAATTCTGTGTCCAGATTACTAAAACATTTCCCAAGGCATCCCGAGCAGCCTTATAACCAGTAACGGTTCCAGAATTCTTATCCAAGCGGATTGAGTTCTCCCATCCTGATAAAGGGGAATACTTTTTTGACCAGAGTTCTACACTATTATTTCCGTATTGTTTCCAGGTCAAATACAAGTTGCCACTTTTCCCGACTGTGATAAGTGGGCTTGAGAAATAGTACGGTTGAGAGTCGAGAACCTTAGTAAATGTCCATCCAGTGCCTGATTTGTAAGCAGCAACATGAATATTGGATAGACTGTAACTGTAATTATACCAACTATCCAGCACACTCACATATGCTGTATCAGAGCCATCTAACACAAATGGAGACACCGTAATAGACGAGGACGCTGAGATATTGCCAATTGATAGTGGTGCTCCCCATCCATTCACCATATTGAATTGGTTTACGGTTATGCGATAGTCATTACCCGCGTAATCAACCTCAGACCATAAAGCTAAAGCATCTCCTTGTTCGTTGATTGATACCATTGGATAGTAATGGCCAGGTGTTGTGGTTGGGTTATAATACCCACTTCCATCCAATTCAGAAATGGCATTTCCCACAGTTTGAGATGATGACCAACCGATACCAGGTGTAAAGATACGAACGTATGTATTGTAGTTGTGATAACCTGGTTGGTTTAGATCTGGTTCTGCCTGATTCCATATTGCTATTTCCTTACCTGCGCTATTGCCAGATAAACTATGCATTGGTGTAGAAGCTGTTGATTCGAGTATTTGTGGAACCTCCCATCCAGTAGATGTGTATCTGGATGTCATGATCGTATTCATATAGGAATGATTAACAAAATCAGTTCTATGCCAAAGAGCGGTTGCATTCCCATCGTCATCCATTGCAATCGTCGGATTCAAACCAAAACCGGTTGCATCAAGAACCGATGCGGTGCTCCAACCATTAGAAGGATCGTAATTTGCTGCAAGTATCTCATTTGTATTGTTTATGGTACGTGTCCAGATCAAAGCAGCAGACCCTGACGCATTTACCGCAATTTCTGCTCCGCCTTCATTGCCGGTCCCTGAGCCCACTGATTGAGCAGCACCCCAACCCGTATTCGGATTGTAGTAATTAACCCATAGGGATTGGGAAGATGTCCCCTCCGACCAGACGGCAATGGCTTTTCCATCAGCCATCATCGCAATTGATGGTGAATATGCATTTGGAGAATTCTGTACAAGAAGGGAAGAAGACGAACTGTTTATAGTTGAATCACTTGAGTTACCACCACATGCGCTGATAATACTTAAAAACACAATTACAATGATCAATCTGATTAAGTTATTCATTCGCACTCCATTGGTTCACATAACTCGTAAATCACCAGTTAAGGGGTTGATTGCTACTCCATTAAGGAATAAGTCGACCCACTCTATGTGGGTAAGTGTGGGACGTTGTTTCTGTCTTGCTAGCTTTATTATGACAGGCAGTCAGCTTGATTTTTAACCAAGCAATATCAGATAATTACATGGTGAAAACCAACCAACAAACAACGTACCGTTCAGCCATCCTGCTACAAGCTCCATCATTTACATAACTTCAAGTTGGTTCGTGTGGCCTTGATCATCGGCAGATCAACGGTCAGGTCCATGGGCCTTATGCCGTATTCTTCCTCCAGCTCTTGATCGCTTAACGCTGCCAACTCTGCCAGAGGCTGTAGCAACTTGCGGCATGACTCCCGATCATTCAGCTTATAATATGTGAGTGCCAGATCGTTTCTAATCCAACCTTCCTCACGGCTATCAAGCATTTTCGCACAATCATTAAGAACTGTGCTCAACACCATTTGCGCTTGAGGAAATTTCTTTTGGTCATAGAGACGTTTGAATTCACTGCGCCGCTTCTTTAGTTCCTTCGTAGTGCAACCAGGGACCGGCTTCAAGTAAAGTCCATCAAAACCACTGGCACGCGAACCGCAGAAATAATGGCATATATCTTGATCATTGACGGCAACGTCTATGTCTGCACCTTTTGGAGTAAACTGCACAATACACTTGCCTTCTTCCCCTGCATCTAATACCGCTTGCTGGCCGGTAATTTCGCCATCCGCACTGCACGTGTGCCCATTAACGTGGACCGATTCAATTGAAAACGTAAGTAACCCTTTCGGTCCGCGTTTAATAGATAAATGACCCGAGGCTCCTTCAGCAATGTACTCACCTGCTTTAATTGGAGCCTGCTGTGCGATGGCAGAAGTTGAAATCAGGGCCATAAGTACAGAAAGTATCATTATAAGCATTGGCAAAAATCCTCCTTTGACCTTCCAACGGCCGAGCCATGACCCGCCCCACCCAGGCTCATCAGTCGGTCGGCGTGCCTGGCTGTGGAGTCGTGCCTGCAAAGCTGTAAATTCAATCCGGCCCCCATCATTGATTCCTCATCGTCTCCATGCTAAACAGACCCTACATACACAATCTAGCGATATCAAGATGTTTGATTGCATGGGTGACCCCAATGCCTCGCAAATGCCCTCGCTGACCCCAGCATCCTCTACCTATGGGTGCAGCCCATTTTGAATGTTACCAATGATGTCTTCTGAAAGAGCACCTGCAAACCTGTTGGAGATCTTGTTCATTTCCGAAATGAACCCGCTACTCGTGGAAAAGACAGACCCCATGGACTGTTTCGTCAGTTCCTGACGTCCTTCATGTACCGACAACGGTTCGGTCAAGTTCTGGTGGCGATAGACCTTGGAAACGGCAACGGCCTTAAGGTTTATATGGTTCAGTGGCTGTTCCCAGACCTGGAATTCGCTGACTTTTACCCGCACAAGGTATTGTGGGATGCCTGATGCAAGCGTTTGCTCCTCGCATTGAGCGTCGAAACAAATTGATGAATTGGGAAAGGCTTTAGATAGCCCGGACCTGAAGGTCCCCTCGAAAATGCGCCCAAACGGGATGACAATCCTCGTTTCTATCAGCGATGGGTCAGAAGCGGCACCGACGGCACCTCCTATCACACCGCCGACTGCGACTACAGGGATATACTTGCTGTAATTCTGAGTGAATCCGATCTGATTTGATTCCTCAACGTCCCAAAAAGCTCCTGAAACATTGTCCCACACCGTTTCCGGTAACGGTTTACCGGGCAATGTATTTTCGAATCGAACCAGAACTGCTTGGGTCGTTGGAGCGAGTGATATTTCGGGTGGGTCAATCTGCAACGGCTTTCGTTTTACCGGGCTTAAGGTGACACCGCATCCAGTTATTGAAGCGGCGAGGGCGAGCACACACAGCAGGGTGACAAGGTTGCTACACGAAATGGATTTCATAAATGCCAGTTCTCCAGAGTTGAGTTTTTATGGTGGTCATAGGGTCGTTCCTGCAGAGCTGCAAATTCATCCGTACCCCATCATAAATTTCTTAATCATTCGTCTCCATGTTAAACAGGTCCCAATGCAAATTCTAACAATATCAAGTAATTATGTGACAATTTTGCATGATTGCAGGCCTGCCCCCGGCCCCCTGATGCCTTGACAACGAAGGGAGGCGGGAACCCTGTCGTATCCACGGCATAGCTGCCATCCACATCGATAGGCACCGGGCCGTGCACCACCCCGAGGCTGTCGGTCAACGTAACCTGACCGGATATCGGGGCCCCTGCCGCAGCTATCCCCGAGACAGAACCTCCGCCTGAACTCGACGAACCACTCCCGCTGCAACCCGAGATTACCAGGATCAAGAAACAGAGGCCGATAAACGAATTTTTCATGAGTCACCTCGCAACTGTCCAGAGAAGCCGACAGGACTAGGACTGCAGTGCTACAGGCCCATTGATTCTACATTTGTCTCTATGCCCCAATGCGTACATATTGTGATATCGATATGTTACGCGACAATTTTACATGTTTGCATGCCCCAACGCCTGTACATGTCGAGGGCAGACCCCTCATACTCATGCGACCGCCTGCCGCCACCTTGTTAGGGATTTAAGAGTATTCAATATCATTTCCCATACATCTGCTCGACTTCGCGCCTCCACGAACGCAACTCGGTGATACAAGCATCTCTTGCTGGAACAAGATTAGGTGTAGTGACACCTCGTAACTTTCGAAGTCTCTTTTCCAAACTACCAATGGCCTGCTTGAACGTATGGTAGCGAGGTTCGGTTTGGTCAGGCAGGAATTGACACATACCCAGTCGGAATGTGGGCCATAAAATTCGAAGTGTATCAGTGGGATTGTTTTCTAACGCGTCCCCTGCTGCGACCGTAAGTTCCTCGGCAGATGAGCCATCCGTTCCGGGGCTGAGTAGTCGAGCTACTTCAAGCCAAGCGGAGTCCCCGCTCTTGATTGAGGCCATTAGAGAACTCCACTCCGCAGGATTACGATACGTTTCTTGAACAACCAAATTCGCACCTCTGGCCTTGATACGTGCCACTATGGAATCCGCGGATTGCTTCGCAAAAGAGTGTGATGGGGCTAGAAGCGTCAAGATCACGAGTGTCGGAAGAATTTTTATATACATTGATCTGACTCCCCGAACGGGACTTAAACCCTTTAGATATCCAACTGTTACTGCGTACAGTCAGGACTTGACAACTTGACCATTCATCCATTAATCAAACTTTCAAGTCCTGACCCCGACGCCCCTGCATTTTCTCCGCTTCCAAGGAGATCGCAGCCCCTGGATTTGCCAGCACCTAAACCGTGGGCACCAACTCTATGCCATGAACCAGAAACCAAAAGGCGCATTGATTCATTAATTGGCTTTTTGTCAGAACCTTACGCTGACTTGCTTGAAATAATTTTTGGTGAAAAATTTACACTACAACATGCCATTCTTCTATCGGCGCTGATGCGCCATATGGATTGTTGTGAATTGGCTCCATTGAAGTTTTTTTGTTCTGAATGAAATGGGTTACTTTTTCGTCAAACTCGTCTTTAGCACGTTGTGGCAACAGCTCATAATCTTCGATTTGTTCTTGGCTTATGGTTATTCTGAATGTTTTTGATCTTTTGCTTTTTCTTTGTGGATCGTCATTGGTTTTCCATGTCATATCCATGCAGAGATAATCTAAGTTTGGTTTTGGTTCTACTTTATCGGCTTCGGGGAATAGGCTCATGATTAAATTAGAAAGATGTCTGACTGATGATTTCATGGTTTGTTCTCCTTTTCTTGTATAACGGCTAAAGGCTGACCCACGGAGCGTTAGCGGAGATGGGTCTAGCCGGGGGTTGAACTATTTTCTGGTACGTCCTACGTCACGTATGATTGCCGAAATAGATTTTGCTGAGGTAAATTGGCATTGGCAGGGTTTGACATAGGTTTTTGATGCTTTGACTGAAGCTGGTTTAATAGTGATTATTATTGCTAAGGCAATCAAGGCACTGATCACAGCTACTAACGCGATGGTTACTACAGTTTTCGTCGTTCTAAAAGTTGGCTCACCTCTTTTTACTCTTTCCCATTCTATCTTTAATTCCTTCTGTATTGCCTCCGTAAGCCGATTTAAAGTTTTACTTGTTTCATCTCTTGTTGGCAGTGGTAATGTCTCCAACTGCTTATCGAGAATCTGCATAATCTCGCGAATATCTTGATGTTCATGAGGATTTAGACGAAGCAATATGCTCCTCGCTAAACTGTGAGCTTGACAGACGCTTTCCTGAATTGATTCTATGCATTTTTCTATTTCCTTTGTTGCCTCTAAGCCTGATTTATTTTTTGTTTTTTCATGCAGCCAACGACCGTGAAGAATAATTACTTCTATATGACCTACAAAGTCCGATACTTCGCGGCGCAGGTTATCAATCCACTGTTGCCGGAATTCAGAAGTTTTGTTTTCTTTAGAAATAATCAGTCCAACAAGGGTTAGTAGGCCAGTAATGATTGCTGCGGCGATTGCAGTGAAAATTGTAGATGGGGTTATATCCATTTTTTGTCCTGTTCAACTCGTAAATCACCGGTTAGAGGCTGTTATCTATATGTAGATGCTTGTATATACATGTAGATGCTTGCATCTATATGTATACGACTGCCTGTCATCTATATATAGATGCTTTTGCCATTATTCCCAGTTATCACGTTTCATCTACATGTAGATGCTTTCCCAGGGGCGGGCGACGGAGCTAACGAGACGTCGTTGATTTGTTGATTGCGAATCAGTCTATCAACCAGTAAACAACTCCCCCCATAACCCATTGATTCAATGACGATTACTACACCAGCTTCTCTCAACAGGCAAGGTGATTTTTACTCTGAATTGCAGTATCAAATGTCACAACGACACGCCACTCAAACGTATTGTGTCATTCCGTGCAGTTATGACTGTATTTTGCCAAGAAGAGAGCCAAAATCTATGCTCATTACTGAACATGATAGTATTTCATTAAACGTATAACTTCACAGGAACGGGAAACGAAGGGGAGAGCTGAAAGAGAAGAGGCTACTGCAGCCTGACCGAAACAACCTTGGAGACGCCGGGGTCTTCCATGGTGACGCCGTAGAGGGTGTCGGCGACCGCCATGGTGGTTTTGGAGTGGGTGATGAGGATGAACTGGGAGAAGGCGGTCATCTCCCGGATCATGTCGTTGAATCGGCCGATGTTGGCGTCGTCCAGCGGGGCGTCGACCTCGTCGAGCAGACAGAAGGGGGAGGGCTTGACCAGGAAGATGGAGAAGATGAGCGCCACCGCGGTGAGCGCCTTTTCGCCGCCGGAGAGGAGCGAGACGTTCTGCAGCTTCTTGCCCGGCGGCTGGACGATGATCTCGATGCCGGTCTCCAGCAGGTCTTCCTCGTTGGTCAGCCGCAGCTCGGCGCGGCCGCCGCAGAAGAGCCGGGGAAAGACCTCCTGGAACTGCTCGTTGACCAGATGGAAGGTCTCCAGGAAGCGCTTGCGGGTGGTGCGGTTGATCCGCTGGATCGCCTTCTGCAGCTCCTGCAGCGAGTCCTCCAGGTCGGCTTTCTGGGAGGAGAGGAAGGTGTAGCGCTCTTCCAGCTCCTTGTATTCGTCGATGGCCATTAGGTTGACCTCGCCCAGCTCGGCAACGAGCTTCTGCAGCTCTTCCTGGCGCTGCCGCATGGCCGGCTCGTCCAGGTCCGCAACGGGCTCGTCGTCGGGCAGGGCGGCGATATCCAGCAGGTAGCGCTCCTGCATGGAGCCCTCCAGGTGACGGAGCTGCAGGTTCAGCTCAGTCTGCCGCAGGCTCTGCTGCCCCACATGGTCGCGCTCCGCAGCGAGCTGCTCGCGCAGGACCTTGAGGGTCGCCTCCTGCTCCTGCAGGAGCGAGGTCTGCTCCTCGAAGCGGGCCCGCACCGCGGCATGGGCCGCCTCTGCCGCCACATGCTGCTGCAAAAGCGCCGCCAGCGCCTTGTCGCCTCTTGCCACCTCCTGCTGCAGCCGCTCCCGCTCCTCCTGCCCCTTGACCAGCTCCTGCCGCAGGGAGACGACCTTGCGGGCCAGGTCGTCGATGAGCCCGCTCACCCGCTTGATGCCGCGCTGGTTGGCCTCGCGCTTTTCCTCCAGGGTGGCGACCCGCACCTTCAGGCCGGTGAGCTTTTCGTGATGGGCGTCGATCTCTGCCCGTCTCGCCTTGAGATCTGCCTGCAGCCCTGCCGCGTCCTGCTCCCGCGCCGCCTTTTCCCCTTCCAGGGCGGCCAGGGCCTCGGCTGCGGCTGCCCGCTCCTGCTCCAGGGAGCTCTTTTCCTCGACGAGCTGGTCGTCCTCCATCCCCTTGACGCTGCGGCGGTCTTCCAGGCGCTGCACCTCTTCGCGCCCGCGCTGCAGGTCCTTTTCCAGGTGGACGAGCTGCATCTCGGACTGGTGCAGCTCCTGGCGCACCCTTTTCAGCTCATCTTCGGCAGCGGCAAGCTCCCCGCGCAGCCGGGTTCGCTCATCACTGCGGGCTGCCACCGTCTCTTCCAGCACGGCCACCTTGGCGGTCAGCTCACGGATCTCCCGCTTGGTATGGATCAGACCCTGGCCGGTCCCTTCGGCCGAGCCGCCGGTGACCACCCCGCCACCCGTGGCCACTTCCCCCTCGCGGGTGACGAAGGTGAGCCGGGGATGGCGGCGGGAAGCGGCAAGCGCCGCTTCCAGGCCGTCGGCGAGATAGACATCCGCCAGCAGCGGCTCCACGAGCTGCCGCCGGTCAGGGGTGATCCGCACCAGGTCGAGCAGGCGCGGCATCTCCGGCAAGGCCGCGACTGCGGCTGCATCCCCCCACCCCGGCAGCAGGAAGCTGCAGCGACCGCCGGCGGTCTCCTTGAGGTGCGCCACGGCGGCAAGGGCATCTTCGTCCCGCAGACAGAGCACGTACTGCTGCCGCTCCCCCAGGACCCCTTCCACGGCTGCCTCGTACTCTTCGCCGGTTTCGAGCAGATCGGCCACCAACCCGGCAAAGCGACCTTTGAACGACGCGGCGCCAAACAGGGTGCGGACCCCCTGGCCGTAGCCGGCAAACTGGGCATCCAGCTCCTTGAGCGAGACCAGTCGCGAACCCTTGGCGCTCAGCTCGTCCCGGCCGGTCTGCAGTGCCTGTTCCGCCGTTGCCAGGCGATTCCTGAGATCGGTGCCACGGGCCACGAGAACGCCGACCGCTTCGGCCAGCCCGGCCTTGACTTCGGTCGCCTTTTGAAAAGCAGCTGCCAGCTCCTCGACCCGCACCCCGGCAGCGGAAAGTCTGCCGGCCAGCTCCGCCCCTTCGCGCTCGCTCCGCTCGAACCGCTCCGCCAGCCGCGCCAGCCGACGGCCCGCCTCGCTCTGCTGGTTGTTGAGCTGGGCCACCCGGTTGAGCAGCGAGATGGTCTGCTGGCGCTCCTCTTCCTGCCGGCGCAAGAGCGCCGCCTCTTCGCCGCGCAACGCTTCGAGCACGCTGTTCTGCGACTGCAACCCCTCCTGTTCCTGCGCAGCCTCGACGAGCAGCTCCCCTTTTCGCCCCTCAAGGTGGCGCAGTTCGGCCTCGGCCTCACCCTGCTGGCGGACCAGGTCGGTCAGCTCCTCGTCGAAACGGCTCCCCTGCCGCTCCAGGTTGGCCAACTCCTTGCGCTGGAACTCCAGGCGGTTCTCGCAGCTCTGGTACTCCCCCTTGGCGCGGAAGATCTCTTCCTGCGCCGCGGCAAGCGACTTTTCCTCCTCCAGAAGGGCGATCCGCCGCTCTTCCAGGGTGTTATCCGCGCTTGCGGCCTCTGCCGCCAGGCTGGTGACGCGAACACCCCGCTCGGCCAGGTCGAGCTCCAGTTGCCGGCTCTCATCCGCAAGCTGGCGGTACCGGCGGGTGGCAAAGGCGATCTCGATCCCCTTCAGTTCCTCGCGCAGAGTTCGGAAACGCTCGGCCTTCTTTGCCTGGCGCTGCAGGGAGTTGAGCTGGCGCCGGATCTCGGCCACCACGTCGCCAATCCGAAGGAGGTTCTGCCGGGTGTTGTCGATCTTCTTCAGCGCCACCTGTTTGCGGGCCTTGAACTTGGTCACCCCGGCCGCCTCTTCGATGAGGAAGCGGCGCTCTTCGGGCTTGGCCATCAGGATCATGCCGATCCGCCCCTGCTCGATGATCGAATAGGCCCGTGCACCCACGCCGGTGTCCATGAACAGCTCGTTGATGTCCAGCAGGCGGCAGGGGGTCTTGTTGAGGGAATACTCGCTGTCGCCGTCGCGGTAGAGCCGCCGCGTCACCTGGATCTCGCTGTAGTTGAGATACTTCGCCGGCACCCGGCCGTCGTCGGTGGAGAAGACCAGGGAGACCTCGGCCATCCCCAGGGGCTTGCGGGTTTCGCTGCCGGCAAAGATGATGTCCTCCATCTGCCTGCCACGCAGGTTCTTGGCGGACTGCTCCCCCATGACCCAGCGGATGGCGTCCACCACGTTGGACTTGCCGCAGCCGTTGGGACCGACCACAGCCGTCACCCCCGGCGGAAACTCCAGCACGGTCCGGTCGACAAAGGACTTGAATCCTATTATTTCGATGCGCTTGATCTTCATAAACCGGGTGATGATAGCAGAGAGGATTCGTCAATGCAAAGGGGAAACAGGGCATCCGCCTGCCGCCGCGGCGACAAAAGCCTTGCCCCCCCAGTGCCAAATGTGCTAAAGAATACTTCATGAAAACAGCGCATTGACGCGCACGGAGGCCGATTCCCATGAAGATCCAGGTGCTGCCCCTTCCGGAAGACCGGAAGAAACCCCGCTATACCGACGAGTCGCAACTCGGCTTCGGCCGCCTCTTCACCGACAGGATGCTGCTGGTGGAATGGAAGGCGGGCCAGGGCTGGGTCGATGCCCGGATTCAGCCGTACGCCCCTTTTTCCCTCGACCCGGCCTGCCTGGTCCTTCACTATGCCCAGGAGATCTTCGAGGGGCTGAAGGCCTACCGCTGGCAGGACGGCTCCATAGCCCTCTTCAGGCCGGAGATGAACGCCCGCCGCTTCAACCTCTCGGCCACCCGGCTCTGCATGCCGGAGGTGCCGGAAGACCTCTTCGTGAGCGGCATCGAGCAGCTGGTGAGCCTGGAACGCGACTGGGTGCCGGGCAGCGAAGGGACCTCCCTCTATATCCGCCCAACCATGATCGCCGTGGAGCCGGTCCTGGGGGTCAAGCCGTCCGACCACTACTATTTCTACGTCATCATGTCCCCGGTGGGAGCCTACTATGCGGCAGGCTTCAACCCGGTGAAGATCATGGTGGAAGATACCTATGTCCGCGCCGTTCCCGGTGGCACCGGCGAGGCCAAGACCGGCGGCAACTACGCCAGTTCGCTGAAGGCGGGGCTGGAAGCCAAGAAGAAGGGATTTGACCAGGTTCTCTGGCTCGACGGTGTCCACAAGCGCTATATCGAGGAAGTCGGCGCCATGAACATGTTCTTTGCCTACGCCGACAAGGTGGTGACCGCACCGCTGGCCGGCTCGATCCTGAACGGCATCACCAGGGATTCGGTGCTGAAGCTGGCCGGAAGCCTGGGATTCAGCGTGGAGGAGCGGCCGATCGATGTGAACGACCTGATGGCAGATCTCCGTGCGGGCAAGGTGAAGGAGGCCTTCGGCAGCGGGACCGCCGCGGTCATCACCCCGGTCGGAGCGCTCTGTTACAAGGACGAATGCCTGCAGGTGGGGGACGGCGGCGTCGGAAGCCTGACGCAGAAGCTGTACGACACCCTCACCGGCATCCAGTACGGCAGGATCGCCGACACCTTCGGCTGGGTCAGGAAACTGGCCTGAAAACAACAACGGGGGCCGTCATCGGCCCCCGTCCGTCCCTGCGGTGATGCCCCCATGAAGAAACCGACCAGCGACAATCGACTTTGCCTTTCCTGCCGAAGAACCTGCAAGCAGGCCGCTCACGCGGTCATCACCTCGTGCCCCCGCTACTATCCCGGCCCCAGGATCAAGAAGTGCACCTGGAAGCAGATGGAATTCAAGTTCCCCCCCCTGCCCCATGGCTGAAATTGTCGTCAACGAGACGAGATGTTCGGGATGCGGAAGGTGCGTGTCTGCCTGCCGGGAACGGCTTTACAGCCTGGAAGTCTGCGATGGGAAAAAATTCGCGGTCAGGCACGACAGCGAGCGGTGCACCCGCTGCCTGAACTGCAGGAGAGAATGTCTGCTGGGGGTGATCGTTAGCAACGGACTACTGCCTGACCCATAGCTCCCGCCGGGTGCCCTCTACCGGCCGTAACACGGGCGCCTGGGGTTCGGCAACCCGGGCCAGCATGGTCCTCGACACGCTCGGCGTCGTCGGTCGGGCCTTCCGCGCCAGGTAACGCTGCTTCTCGACGCTGATGGCATCGGCACCCAACTCCCGGAACGTTGCCTTGCCGATTACCTGCAGTTCGCTGCATCCCGTCAGAACCAGACTCCCCAGAATGAACAGTGCCAAGCGTTTCATGATCCGGCCTCCCCGGTGGGAATTTCAATGCACGGAAATATCCTTCCCAGATCCGTGCCAGCACTGAAAAGCCTTAACACTCGGTAATCACGCTACATTTCTCCAACCGACTATCACCACCCACTGCTCCCCAGCTGAACAGCCCCGCCTACTCCGCCGGCAGTTCTCTCTTTATTACGGCAAGTTACAGCTCATTCACCGAATGCCCCGAAGTTGGACAGCCTTCCCTCCCCGCCTTGACACCCGCCCCTCCCGCACTTATGTTTTCTGCAGGATATGAAAGGAGCAGCCATGATTCGACCTGACAAGATGACCGTCAAGACCCAGGAGGCGCTGGCAGCTGCCCATGAACTCTCGGTGCAGCACAGCAACGCTGCCGTGGAACCCGAGCACCTGCTGCTCGCCCTGCTCGACCAGGAGGGGGGGCTGGTGACCGCACTGCTGCGCAAAATCGGCGCAAGCATCCCGATCATCCGCAGCACGGCCGAAGCCGCGGTGAAGAAACTGCCCCAGGCAAGCGGCGCCACGGCCCAGGTCTATATCTCCTCGGCGATGAACCGCCTCCTTTCCGCGGGTCAGAAGGAAGCGGACGAGATGAAGGACAGCTTCGTCTCCACCGAACATCTGCTGCTCGCCTTCACCGGAGAAAAGGGGAACGCGGCCGGCCGCATCCTGGCGGACAACGGGATAACGCGCGAGGCGGTCCTCGCGGCCCTCAAGGAGGTCCGGGGCGACGAGGCGGTGACCGACCAGAACCCGGAGGACAAGTACCAGGCGCTGACCAAGTATGCCCGCGACCTGACCGACCTGGCGCGGAAAGGGAAGCTCGACCCGGTGATCGGCCGGGACGACGAGATCCGGCGGGTCATCCAGGTGCTGTCGCGCAGGACCAAGAACAACCCGGTCCTGATCGGTGAACCGGGCGTCGGCAAGACCGCCATCGTCGAAGGGCTGGCCAGCCGGATCGTTGCCGGCGACGTGCCCGAGACCCTGAAGGAAAAGCGGCTGGTGGCACTGGACATGGGGTCGCTCATCGCCGGTGCCAAGTACCGCGGCGAGTTCGAGGACCGGCTGAAAGCGGTCATCAAAGAGGTGGAGAAGGCGGAAGGAAAGATCATCCTCTTCATCGACGAACTCCACACCCTGGTCGGCGCCGGGGCGGCAGAGGGGGCGATGGACGCCTCCAACATGCTGAAGCCGGCCCTGGCCCGGGGAGAGCTGCACTGCATCGGCGCCACCACCCTCAACGAATACCGCAAGTACATCGAAAAGGATGCGGCCCTGGAGCGGCGCTTCCAGCAGGTCTACACCGGCGAGCCGTCTGTCGAGGACACCATCGCCATCCTGCGGGGGCTGAAGGAGAAATACGAGAACTTCCACGGCATCAGGATCAAGGACAGCGCCATCATCGCCGCTGCCACCCTCTCCGACCGCTACATCACCGACCGCTTCCTGCCGGACAAGGCCATCGACCTGATCGACGAGGCGGCTTCGCGGCTGCGGATCGAGATCGACTCCATGCCGACGGAGATCGACGAGGTGGAGCGGAAGATCATCCAGCTGGAGATCGAGAAGCAGGCGTTATTGCGGGAGCAGGACCCCCACTCCCAGGAGAGGCTGCGAAAGCTGGCCGACGAGCTGGAGGTGCTCAAGTCCCAGTCGATGGAGCTTAAGACCCACTGGCAAAAGGAAAAGGAGCTCCACTCCCGGATCAGCCAGCTGAAGGTGAGCCTGGAGGAGAAGAAGGAAGAGGCCAAGAAGAGCGAGCGGGAGGGGAACTTGGCCAGGACCGCGGAGATCCGCTATGGGGAGATCCCGGCCATTGAAAAGGAAATCGTGGCGCAGCAGGAAGAGCTGGGCCTGCGCCAGCAGGAAGGGAGGATGCTCCCCGAAGAGGTGGATGCGGACATGGTGGCGGAGATCGTTGCCAAGTGGACCGGGGTGCCGGTGAACCGGATGCTGGAGACCGAGGCGGAGAAGTTGGTAAAGATGGAGGAGCGGCTCAGGAGCCGGGTCGTCGGCCAGGACGATGCCCTGATCCTGGTGGCCAATGCCGTGCGCCGGGCCAGGGCCGGGCTCTCCGACCCGAGCCGGCCGGTCGGCTCGTTCATCTTCCTCGGCCCCACCGGCGTCGGCAAGACCGAAACCGCCCGCGCCCTGGCCCAGTTCCTTTTTGACGACGACCAGGCCATCATCCGGATCGACATGAGCGAGTACCAGGAAAAGCACACCGTTGCCCGGCTGATCGGCGCGCCCCCCGGCTATGTCGGCTACGACGAGGGGGGGCAGCTCACCGAGGCGGTCCGGCGACGGCCCTACTCCATCGTCCTGTTCGACGAGATCGAGAAGGCCCACCAGGAGGTCTTCAACATCCTGCTGCAGGTGCTGGACGACGGCCGGCTCACCGACGGTCATGGCCGTACCGTCGATTTCCGCAACACGGTCATCATCATGACCAGCAACCTGGGATCGCAGTGGATCCAGCAGTACGGCAGCGAGGATTACGGCCGGATGCGGGCCATGGTCATGGAGACCCTGAAAGAGAACTTCAAGCCCGAATTCCTCAACCGGGTGGACGAGATCGTCATCTATCACGCCCTGCCGCTGGAGCAGATCAAGCGGATCGTCGGCATCCAGCTGAAAAACCTGGAAGAACGCCTGGCGGAACGTCACCTGGTGCTCCATGTCACCGACAAGGCGCGGGAATTCATTGCCCACGAGGGGTACGACCCGGCCTACGGCGCCCGCCCCCTCAAGCGGACCATCCAGCGCAGCCTGCAGGACCCGCTGGCACTCCTGCTCCTGGAAGGGAAGTTCCAGGAGGGTGAAACCGTCAAGGTCGACATCGACATGCAGGGTCAGGGGCTGGTGATCAGAAAAGAGGAATAGCGGCATCCCCGCTCCGGCACTGTCGCACCTCGCAACCGCCCCTGACCCGTCGATGATTTGCCTTGATTTTCCGGATAGCTTGCGGTAGAACAGCCCCGGTCAAGGGAAAGGATGATCGGGGACAGACCATGAACAAATCGAGCGTTACCCTTTATGCGCCCGCCAAAGTCAACTACCGCCTGGACGTGCTCCGCCGGCGGCCGGACGGCTACCATGACCTGCGCATGGTCATGCAGCGGGTGGACCTCTGCGACACCATCGAGATCGCCCTCTGCGACACCCCCGGCATCAGGGTCACCTGCGGCCGCGAGGGGGTCCCGGACGGGCCGGACAATATCGCCTGGCGCGCAGCCGATATGCTGCTGACCCTGTCGGGAAAGCAGGTGGGAATAGATATCGCCATCAGCAAACGGATTCCGGTGGCAGCAGGCCTGGGCGGCGGCAGCAGCGACGCGGCCACGGTGCTGATGGGCCTGAACGAGCTGCTGGAGCTCGGGCTGTCTGACGCGCGACTGATGGAGATCGGTGTAAAGCTCGGGGCGGACGTCCCGTTCTTCATCTTCAAGAAGACCGCACTTGCCGAGGGGATCGGCGAACAGCTCACCGCACTGGAACGATTGCCGCAGGCATGGATCGTTCTGGTGAACCCGAATGTCCACGTATCTACAGCCTGGGTATACCAAAATTTACAATTGACAACCACTGCGGAACTCCATACAATACCTTCCTTCTTCGGAAGCGTTGCCGACGTTTGCGCGATCCTCGGCAACGACCTGGAATCGGTTACCATCAGCAGTTTCCCGGTTATTCGCTCGATCAAGGAGCGGCTGGTATCCCTGGGAGCCCAGGGTGCCCTCATGTCGGGAAGCGGTCCGACGGTATTCGGCGTCTTTGCCGATGAGTCGGTTGCACGCCTGGCAGCAGAGACCATAGCCGGGGAAAGTGACTGGTTCGTCACGGCAGTAAAGACACTGTAGCATCTCTCGTTTCTTGGATAGCTGCCGACGTTTCAACACAGCTTTACTATTGGGGCGTCGCCAAGCGGTAAGGCACCGGATTTTGATTCCGGCATCCCCAGGTTCGAATCCTGGCGCCCCAGCCACATTTTCTGAGACGGCAGTGCAAAGCGCCCCTTCGAGGGGCGTTTTGCACGAGCCGTCAGGGTATCCGACTCCATGGAAGACAAGATCAGAGTATTTTGCGGGAACTCGAATCCCGCGCTGGCCGAACAGATCTGCGCCAGCCTCAGGGTTCCCCTGGGCACCGCCAAGGTCAAGACCTTTTCCGACGGCGAGATCATGGTCGAGATCGGCGAAAACGTACGCGGCCGGGACGTCTACATCATCCAGTCCACCTGCGCCCCGACCAACAACAACCTGATGGAAATGCTGATCATGATGGACGCCCTGAAGCGTGCATCCGCAGCCACCATCACCGCGGTGATCCCCTATTACGGCTATGCCCGCCAGGATCGCAAGGTCGCGCCCCGCACCCCCATCTCGTCAAAACTGGTGGCCGACCTGATCACCACCGCCGGTGCCGACCGGGTGGTAACGGTCGACCTGCACGCCGGCCAGATCCAGGGCTTTTTCAATATCCCGGTGGACAACCTCTATGCCGCACCGGTCCTCCTTGCCCATCTCAAATCACGGTTTGCCGACAGCAGCGAGATGGTCATGGTCTCCCCCGACGCCGGCGGCACCGAGCGCGCCCGCGCCTTTGCCAAACGGCTGGGCTGCACCCTGGCCGTGATCGACAAGCGCCGCACCGGGCCCAACGTGGCAGAGGTCATGCATCTCATCGGCGAGGTCAAGGGGAAAACGGCCATTATCCTGGACGACATGATCGATACGGCCGGCACCCTGACCCAGGCCGCCAAGGCGCTCAAGGAGCACGGCGCCAAAACCATCTATGCCTGCGCAACCCATGGTGTCCTTTCCGGACCGGCCATTGAACGGATCAACACCTCGGAGATCGAGACCGTCATCATCACCGATACGGTCCCCCTGGGGGACAAGGCAGAGCAGACCTCGAAGATCAAGGTGCTGACCGTTGCCGAGCTTCTCGCCGAGGCCATCCGCCGCATACATGAAGACGAATCGGTCAGCTCACTGTTTGTCTGAGCAGGCCGTAACCGACACAAATAAAGATCTGACTGGAGGATCTATGGAACAGAAACAGATAAGCGTTGAACTGAGGACCCAGACCGGCAAAAACAGCTGCCGCCAGATTAGGATGACCGGTCTCATCCCCGGCATCGTCTACGGTAAGGGGATCGAACCCGTGCCGGTTACCCTGAACCCGAAAGAGCTGAGTTCGGCCCTTGCCGGTGAAGGCGGGCGGAACACCCTGCTTGCCCTGAAAGGTGGCGGAAGCCTGGAAGGCAGCATGGTCATCGTCTCCGATATCCTTCGCGAGCCACTCAAGCGTGCCATGCTGCACGTCGACCTGCACAAGCTGAGCATGGAAGAGAAGGTACGCGTGCATGTCCCCATCAACATCGTCGGGACCGCGATCGGCGTCAAGGAAGGCGGCATGCTGGACGTGGTCATGCACTCTCTGGATATCGAGTGCCTTCCCGGTCAGATTCCGGACCATATCGACGTCGATGTCACCGACCTGACCATCGGCCACTCGATCCATGTTGCCGACATGAAGCTTCCTGCCGGCCTGAAGGCCCTGATCGACAGCCGTGCATCCATCGTCAGCATACTCGGCAAAGCCAAGGACGAAGGGACTGCTGCCGCTGAGCAGTAATCACCCGTCCGGCGGCAGAACAGATCATGCCTGGAAAGCTGCTTGCCGGACTGGGAAACCCCGGCACTCAATACCTCAGGACCCGGCACAATGCCGGATTCATGGTTGTGGATCGCCTCGCCCAGCTGCTCTGCACCTCCGTAACGCAAAAGGCCTTCAATGGCCTGTACGGTAAGGCAGACAGCTGGGGAGAGCGGCTCCATCTCCTCAAACCCCAGACGTACATGAATCTCTCCGGCCAGTCGGTGGCCGCTGCCCTCCGCTACCACAAGCTCACTCTCGACGACCTGATCGTCATCCACGACGATCTGGACATCCCCTTCGGCAGGATCAAGGTCAAGAAAGGTGGCGGCCATGGCGGCCACAATGGTCTACGTTCTCTGCTCAAGGAACTCGGCTCCGGCGAGTTCGTCCGCATCCGGGTCGGCATCGACCGCAAGACTGCGGGCGATACCGCCGACTACGTGCTAAGCCCCTTTTCGAAGGACGAGTTTGCCCGGGTCCCCGAACTGCTCGACCAGGTCGTCGAGGCGTTGCACCTGCTGGTCACCGAAGGTTTTGCCAAGACCATGAGCCTTTACAACAATCGCGATCTCCTTTCCGGGTAAGACCGGGCACGCTGACGATATTTTTCAGGAGTTACCCATGGGCCTCAACTGCGGCATTGTCGGACTTCCCAACGTCGGAAAGTCGACTATTTTCAACGCTCTCACCTCGGCCGGCGCCGAATCCGCCAACTACCCGTTCTGCACCATCGACCCCAATGTGGGGATCGTCCAGGTTCCCGATCCCCGCCTGCAGCAGTTGGCGGCGATCGTCAACCCGAAGCAGACACTTTCGACAACCATTGAATTCGTCGATATTGCCGGTCTGGTGAAGGGAGCAAGCCAGGGCGAGGGCCTGGGGAACCAGTTCCTCGGCCATATCCGGGCCGTGGACGCCATTCTGCACGTTGTCCGCTGTTTCGACGATGAAAATGTGGTGCACGTGAGCGGCAGCGTCGATCCGATCCGCGACATCGAGATCATCCAGACGGAACTTGCGCTCTCCGACCTGGACAGCGTCGAGAAAAAGCTGTTGCGAGTAGAGAAGCAGGCAAAGAGCGGGGACAAGAAGATCAAGGACGAGGCGGATTTTTACGTCAGGGTGCGGGACACCCTGAGCGCAGGGGGGCCGGTGCGGGGCATGGCAACCGGCGACGACGAACAGCTCTGGCTGCGGGAACTTCATCTCCTGACCGACAAACCAGTGCTCTATGTGGCTAACGTTGCCGACGACGATCTCGACGGCTCGCACCCTGCCGTGGCAAAGGTCAGGGAACTGGCTGCGAAGGAGGGGGCACAGCTGATCATCATCTGCGGCCGGATCGAGGCTGAGATCTCCGAGCTTGCCGGAGACGAAAAAAAGGAATTCCTTGCCGACATGGGTCTGACCGAATCGGGCCTGGAACGGCTCATCCGCACCGCCTACGATCTGCTCGGCCTGATCACCTACTTCACGGCCGGGGTCAAGGAGGTCAGGGCCTGGACCATCATCCGCGGCACCAAGGCGCCGCAGGCGGCCGGCGTGATCCATAGCGATTTCGAGAAAGGGTTCATCAGGGCTGAGGTCATCGCCTTCAACGACTTCATTGCCTCCGGGGGCGAATCCGGTGCCAGGGAAAAGGGGCTCCTCCGCCTGGAAGGGAAGGAGTACGTGGTACAGGATGGGGATGTCATGCACTTCCGGTTCAACGTTTAGGCGGTTTCCCTCCGAAAACAGCATTCCGCACCAACAAAAAAGGGCGATCTCGGATCGCCCTTTTCTCCCCATGCCGATGATACCAGCCGGGAAACTTACCGTGCATCTTGCAGATCAGGCTGCCAGACTCGCCGATCTCCAGTCCTGCCTCCGTCTTTCGACTCCCAACACGGCAGGTCGCCGCTCCCGAGGGGTAACCCACTCTCCGTCGCGCAGATACGCGGTAACAAGCCCCTCCATCACCAATTCATCAAGACGTGATTCCATTGCCACCGAGTACGTGTCATCACTGCAGCGTACCAGCACCACCATCGCCATCTCCTCTCCTTGGGAATAACTTGAACGTGTCTCGTTACTGTTGTAGAAGATTCTTTCATTGCCAGGTAGGTACCGGCACTACGAACCAGCGGAAGAGGACTTCACTATAGCGTAAGCCCAAAAGGGCTGCAAGAGTTTTTTTTAGTTAATCTACTTTAATTTTCATCCGATTGAATGATGCATTCTCTTCCGCCGGCCAGTTCCGAGGCGGGAATTTCGCTATCTCCTCCTGCACCCGTACAATTCGTTCACCTGCCATGGGATGGGACGAAAAAAACCTCGCCAGTTGGGATGGGTTCTCGTGTCCCATCGCATCCATCTTCCGGAAGAACGTCAGCATTGCTGCCGGATTGTAGCCGGAGCGGTAGAGGGTTTCCACGGCAAGGATATCGGCCTGTGTCTCCATGCTTCTGCTGTAAGACATGGAACCGGCCTTCCCGAACAGGGAGACGGCAAGCTGCGCCACCTGGTTCGGGTTTTCTCCCAGCACCAGCTGCAGCACCAGGGCATAGCCGTGCTGCTGAGTCAGTTGCCGTGTACCGTGTCGTGCCACAACGTGGTTGATCTCGTGGGCCATGACTGCTGCCAGTTCCGCCTCGCTCTGCGCCGCCTTGATCAGCCCGGAATGCACATAGGTGTGACCACCGGGAAGGGCAAAGGCGTTCACCGTATCGTCCTTGACCACCTTGAAGGTGTAGGGAAAATCCACGCTTCTGGCACCGGCCAGAAGCCGCCTGCCGATCCGGTCCACATAGCTCTGGACCTCCTGATCCTGCACGACGGTCTGCTTTTTCTCGATCTCGGCGGCAAAGCGGTCCCCGAGTTGCCGCTCCTCTTCGATGGATACGAGATTGATGCCCTTGATATCGTACTGGCTGACCGCACAGCCGCTCATCAGCTGGGTGATCAGCATCAGCGCAAAAAGCACTCTGCGCATGCCCTGCTCCCTCGCTCTTCCTTCTGCTGGAGTGTCCGATCCGGGCACTGCCCGGCTAGTATGTGTCTTCAACCTCGTCGTGAGGCGACTTACGACGTTCCGGTCCGGTGTATGCCTCCTGGGCCGGTTTCCGGAGCGGATCGACACCAATGGTCACCCATTTATTGGAACGCTCGAAACCGATGATCTTGTTTTCGGAAATCAGGCTGCCAAGGTGTCGTTCCAACACCATGTCATATGTACCGTCAAGGTAGCGAACCAAGATCATCATAGGCACCTTCTCCTTTTTTCGTAACACCGCACGACAGAACCGGCACATTGAGTGCCAACCTCGATATCCTTTATCGTCACTCTGTTACGCATATTCTACGGCGCGTCTCGGTGTTTCCAGCTCCTCAATGTAAAACATCCCAACGGAAAAGCAAGGGGAAATTTTCACTGCCAGCAGAGGTCACAGGAGCAAAATCGACGCGATAACTGTGCGCAATCCTTGCAACTGCACGGCATACTGTTAAAATTTATCAATATCATCTCCCCCGGATATGCGGCACGCCTGCAGAAAGCGAGATCGACATGTCTGACGTAAGGACCCTGAGCCTGTCGGAAACCGTCCTCACCCTGTCGGCGGCCCTCGATCTGGTGAGCCCGCTGCTCGTGAACCATCATCGGCGCGTTGCCTATCTTGCGGCAACCCTGGCCCATGAGGCAGGGCTCCCACCGAACCGGCAGCATGACGTTGTCCTTGCCGGACTCCTGCACGATGTCGGCGCATTTTCCCTGCAGGAGCGGATGGACACCCTGCATTTCGAACTCCAGTACCCCCAGACCCATGCCGAACGGGGCTACCTGTTGCTCAAGACCTTCACACCCCTGGGGACCATCGCAGACTATGTACGGTATCACCACCAGCGTTGGGACGAGCGCGACTCCCTGCCAGGACCCATCCCCCCGGAGTCCCTTCTGCTCCACCTGGCAGACCGCGTCGCCGTACTGTTGCGCGACGATGAACCCGTACTCAATCAGGTGGGGGGGATAACCGCTTCCATTCTCAAGCATGGCGGCAACATGTTTTCTCCCGAGCTGGTGGAAGCCTTTCAGGCCGTTTCGAAACGGGAATATGTCTGGCTCGATGTTACCTCTCCGGGCATTGAGACAATTATCCAGGAAAAGCTGGCCAGAACCGAGGTCGCGCTGCCGTCGTCAGCACTGGCCGAGCTATCCAGGCTCTTCGGCCGGATCATCGATTTCCGCAGCTCGTTCACGGCGCTCCACTCGAACGGCGTTGCCGCCATTGCCGAGCGGATAGCCCAACTGCATGGCTTCACCCAGGAAGAGTGCACGCTGCTCCGGATCGCAGGCAATCTCCACGATCTCGGCAAGCTGTCAGTGCCGCGGGAACTTCTGGAAAAACGGCAGGGTCTCACCCCGGCAGATCACAACATCATCAAGACCCATTCCTACTACACCTATCAGGTGCTCTCCCCCCTGCGGGGTTTCGACTCGATCAGAAACTGGGCAGCTTTTCACCACGAGCGCCCCGATGGCAACGGCTACCCCTTTCATGTGAAAGACGACGCCTTCGACCAGGGGTGCCGGATCGTTGCCCTGGCCGATGTCTTCACCGCTCTGACCGAAAACCGCCCCTACCGGCCCGGCATGGCTCCGGAAGCGGTACGTCGCGAGCTCAAGGCCATGGGCACACGGATGCAACTGGACCAGCAGTTGATGGCCGCCGTCAACGACTGCTTCGACGATCTCACCGTTACCTGCCTGTCGGCGAAAGAACAGGCGCTTTCCGAGTATCTCAGGTTTCGCGGGGCATTTGACAGCTGGAGCCGCCAGGGAAAGGCGTAAACGAAGAACCGGCGCAACAACGTCCGGAACATTCATGGTGGAAGGTGATGCGGGGATGCTATCTGCCGGCAGGAAAGGACGTCACATTCAGTACGTGGGAAGCCTCTCTTGGGGAGCGATTTTCGCAACTCCAGCGCAGTATTATTTGACTATTACCGGATGCAGGCCGGGAAACTGCAGCATTCCCCTGCTGCCGCAATTGACGCAGGAAATGCGGTCTATGTAGAGCCCGTCACCATCGGCACAGACCTCTGGAGGGGCATCGAATGACGTATAGTTCTGCGAGCAGCCGGTCGGACCGCTCGCGCAGACCCTGCTGATCCTCACCATGGCGTACTTGGTAACCGTACTGACCTCGAAGATGGTCCCATTCCGTGCCGGCGTACAGCTGCTTACGGGCGCGATAACCCACCAGCCGATCAGATTGCCGCTTGCCTTGTCGTACTCCTTGTTGCTCTTGTCCGCATTCGGATTGTACATCATCGCTTCGATGTCACGAAGCAGGTCCTGTGGTGCGTTACCGGTGGAATGAATCTGTTTCCCGCATACCTCCTGCGCAGGCATCTCGCCGCACACCAGATCTGACAGCATTGACGTACTCGCCACCGGGTAGAGCAGCGAGGTGTAGGCGTAGCGATTGGCCGCGGGGAGATCACTCGTAGCGCCCAGGGCAGCCGAATACATTTTTCGTTCCGGGATCGCGCAGACACTGGGATAGGTGCAGGCCGCATCACAAGCTTCGGCGCAGATCACGATATTGGCGCTTGCACGGGGGGGCATGGCGGCAATCGTATCGGGCGTGTAATTGGCGGTCTGGGCTCCGGTCATCTTGGCAAGATTAATCCCCAGTGGCCCCAGCCCGACCGACGCACTCTCTGCCGTGCGCTTCGTCCGCACCTGGATCGCATTGACCGGGGTTCCACCCGGAATATAGGTATGGGTACTGATATTCCAGAACCCGACAGTCACGTCATTATATTCGCTCAAGGAATTTTTGTTATTGGAAAGGACATCGACGAGCGCAACAGCAGCATGGCTCCCCATGGCCATATCTATTGCAGCAGTACGGGCTGACGATTGCACGGTATCATTGAGGGTGGCGGGAAGCTTACCGGGATCGGTCGCCGCCTGATTCTGGATACGCTGCTTGATCGCCTTGGCGCCTGCCAGTGCAGCAGTCTCCGAGGCGTTCTTCAGGTCCTCATCGCTGACGTACATATACCCCACATCGATTGCCAGGGCAGCAACGACAAGAAAAACGACCAGCATAATATTGACGTAGGTAGTATCCATGCGCCACCCTTTTACCATGAATTGCTTCAGATACTATCACATATTTTCAAATGACTTACAAAAGAAGGGTCATGCATTGCTGCACGACCCTTCCCTCACTTGCGAATTTGCTTGAGTCTTCGTTTCACCTCGACTGATGTGCAACTGTCGAGCTTACATCGTTACTGGGTTTCTCAGGAAACTTCCTCCATAACCGCAACCGGTTCGCCAACAACAACAGGAGCTTTCACATCAACAGCCTGCTTCTGACGGAGGAAGAAGGTAAGAACCGTACCGAAAGCGCACAAGGTCCCTGCAAGGATGAAGGACTTATTCAGACCGCCAGGCAGGGTATTGAGGTATCCGGAGACCTTGCCCATCACCAGTCCGCCCACGCCCCATGCGGTGAAGAGAACGCCGTAGTTGATGCCGTAGTTCTTCAGTCCCCAGAAGTCCTTGCTGAAGGAAGGGAACAGGGACAGGTTGGAGCCGTAGTTGAAGCCGATGAAGGTAGCGGCGAGTACCAGCAGCACGGCGCTACCCGACCCGACGATGGGGATGGCGGCGAACATCATCAGCGCCTGGAAGGCAAGCATGATGGAGAGAGTTGCCTTGCGGCCAATCTTGTCGGAAAGGATACCGGCGACGACGCGGCCCAATGCGTTACCGATGGCCATGATCGCCACTGCCAGGAATGCCATCTCGCCCATGCTCTTCTTCGCCATGCCCGCGACGCTGCCGATGACCATCAGGCCGGCGCCGGCGCCGATGAAGTAGGTCACCCAGAGAACATAGAACTTGCCGGACTTGAGCATGTCGGAAACGGTACCGTTGTAGGTTGGCTTGGCTGCAGCCGGCTTGCCCTCTTCACCTTTCTTGACGGCATCAACCGGGACATAACCGGCCGGCGGGTTGACCAGGAGGAATGAAAGGCCGCAGACTACCACGGTGAAACCACCTGCCAGGAACAGCATCGACTGCTGAATGCCGAATTTCCCCAGCATCCAACTGGCAAGAGGGGCAATATAGACAGGAGCAATACCGAAACCGGCAACGACGATGCCGGCAATAAGCCCGGTCTTGGCCGATGTGAACCACTTGAGTGCCGGCGGCGTAGCAGCGGAGTAACCGAAGCCGAAACCGGCGCCGGCCAGGACGCCGAAACCGAGGACCCAGGCTGCATAACTAGAAGAAAGGGAAATCGTCGTGAACCCTGCGCCGACCAGCAGGCCGCCAATGAGCGCGGTACGTGCCGGGCCAATCTTGTCCTGGCACTTGCCAGCCAGGATCATGGCAAAAGCAAAGGTGAGACAGCAGACGGCATACGGGTCGTTGATGTTTGCCAGATCCCAATTAAATGCTCCCTCGCCGCCTTTTTCAATGGATGACTTAATTGCACCCTTGAAGACACTCCATGCGTAGAGAACACCTAATGCCAGGTTGATTCCCAGACCAGCAAAAGTTACTTGCCACCCTCTGTTTTTTACTGTTTCTGACATGATTGTCTCACCTCCGTGTAGTGTGGTTCTAAATATGTTGTAAACATGAAAGAGCAACATGCATACCAATGTTCTAAAATACCACACAATATTATTTAGTCTTTAATATCGACATGTTACACATTTTGCAATACTGCAACACAACTTGGCACGGCAACCAGATTTGAAAATTTGCAAAACAGCATCAGGAGCACAGGGCAGGTATCGACCCAACTATTTTCTTATATATTAGAGACTTGCATCGGAGACAGGAATGCGGAACCGCTTTTCGCACAAATGCAAATGCGACCGGTTTTTTGCATAAGTGAAAACGGCTGGCTGCAGCCAGTGCCATTGCGACTGCATGGCATGCCCCCCCGCAGTCGACCGGCGCACCCACAGAGGATAGTGACCAATACTGTTCAAATCGAGGTTCCGCAGGCATGATGGCAACCTCCCAACCTCCCTGCCCGAACAATGCGGCAGGGCACCGGGCGACAGCCGGGCGCAAGACACTACCAGGATAGGTAGCCCTCATCTTCCCACTGTCAGCTCGACCAGTAAAAGAAACCAACTGACTTGATCCGGAGTAAAACAGATACACGGGCAGGGAGAGATAAAGATTTGCTGCGGGCAAAAAAATGGGGCAGCGTCTCTCGATGCTGCCCCCAATGAAGGAAGGTACTACGCCTTTAGGAAGGTTATCCTTTGCGGACTGCCTGCTCCAGGGGCTTCTTGGCTGGGCCGTTCATCCTGATGGCCGCGGCAAACTCCATCCAGAAGATGAGGTAGATGGAGACCATCAGCGACAGCCCGATGTTCTGGTTCTCGGGTCCCAGTGCCTTGGCCAGGATCGGCGAGGCAAAGCCGGCGCCCAGGGTCCCGGTGACCCGCTCCAGAACATAGAATACCGCCAGGGTGATGACTGTGCCGACAATCATGATGGCAATCCCGCGACCACGCTTCATCCAGTACCGCGGCGAGAAGCCGAACATCCGCATGAAGATGACGACCCAGATGATCCAGACCGAGTAGTCAACGGCGGCGTCGGGCAGAGCCAGCTTGTTCTTGACCAGGACGATCTCCAGCACGGTAACGACGGCCAACAGGGTGAACATCCAGGAGAACTTCTCGTCGGCCTGGGTCTGCCAGTTGCGGCTGTCGGGAGCGGCCACTTCGCGGGCGGAATGGTTATGGGTGCCCAGCGCGGAGAAGAGAATGGCGAACCAGATACCGGCATTGTGGAAGAGCAGGGAGGAATGGTTGCCGGCGACGTTGGCGATCCGGGAGAGGGGATCGCGGGCGAAGTCAGCGGCGATTCGCATCAAGAAGAGGTTGACGATGATGGAACAGGTCATGATGACGGCGACGGTGAAGATCCGCCGCGGTAGCAGATAGGGATCGACACGGTCGGGAAAGCCGAGAATGAAGGCAAACCAGATGAGGTACATGATGAAGGGGATGCCGAAGCAGATACCGTAGACGCTGTTACCTGCAAAGTCCCCGGCCTGGGCGTAGAGGATATAGTTGTTGCTGGGATCGGCGTCGGTGTTGGCGGCCTTGGCCACGTCCTTGGCGACGAGTTTGACATGGGGCAGCATTCCCATAAAGTACCAGCCATGGTCTCCCTGGGTGGTGTCGACGACCCAGTACTGGTCGCCCATCATTTGATCCAGACCCTGGAAGATCCGCATGGAGAAGGTAGAGCAGAGCGTTACCACCACCAGCAGCAAAATCGCGTTTTTGATACTCATCGGCTGAGACATAACCGTTCCTCCTTCAGGCATCGCTCATCCCGGGAGCGCGGAGTTTTTCGTAAAGTCAAGGCGGTCGAGGGATGACGCGGAGACGGAAGCCACGCTCCGTCGCACAAGGAATCCCGACGACCAACGCCGGGATTGCGGAAAAGAACCGCTCCCCTATTCTTTATGTGTGGTCCAGAACATGGATACCGCATTGGCGGCAAACAGGCCGTAGAGCCACATGGTATTCCAGGCCGGCCCGGACCAGTGGCTGCCGCGGCCGCCACCAACGACGCCGGAGGCGATCACGATCCCGATCATGGCAGTGAAGGCAACCATCGCCACGGCACGCAGGATGGCGCTGTTGCGCCAGGTGTGACGCTCCAGCTCTTCGATCCGGTTTAAAAGCTCAAGCTCTTTTTCGCTCATCGCTCTTCTCCTTTACGATGGATATGATCACAAAGCCGATAGCCACGATCAAGGCGGCCATCAGGGCGAATCCGTTACTATGCAGGCTTGTCAGGTACAGCATTTTCGTCCCCCTTCTCCGGTCAGCACTTCACCAGTTCCCTGTTTTCGGCCGGGAACCGCTCTGCCAGTTCCTGGTATTTCAGACATTCACCGTAGCGGCAGCTACAGAATTTGATGATCAGGTTTACGTCATAAGGGGAGATGTAGCCGCAGCCGACATCGCAGTAATCGTCGCTCTTCGCATAAAAGGGACACACTGCCTTTGCCATGGAAACCTCTGCCCTTTCAATCGGTCATGCTGCTCCCCGGATGGGGGGGGAAGCAGGTACCCGATCGTCATCGGGACCTGACTTCACCCAAGTTAGGAGTAACTGTCTTCTCTTACAGCAACCGCCATACCAAAGCGCACACTTTTCTTTACAGTTTTTATCGCTTGCTATTTCAGATAGTTACACACTGTTACCAGAAAAAACCTTCAATGCGATGAAGATGCGATTTTTGCAGAGGTGCAAATAGCAACGGACCACATATCGGGACATGGGACACGGCGACGCAGGAGATCGTGGAGTACACCTCATACATTTCAACATGTTAGCTTGTAATGCCCGCTAACATCCCAGATGATTGCAGCCATGCAATGTGAACATTAACAAATTTTGCAAATCTGCAAAATAAGCCCTGGTAGTTTTATGAGCGTGCTCATTTTTCTATTGCTGCCACCCCAAGCTCCTGCTATAGTGAACGCGTTCACATTAGCAGGAGCACCTCATGCGCATCAGCGAACAGACCAAACAGGAAACGCGGGCCCGCATACTGGAAAAGGCTGCAGAGCTTTTCATCGGCAAGGGGTTCGAGGACAGCACCACGCGGGACATAGCCCTGGCCGCGGGGCTGGCCGCCGGCACCCTGTTCAACTACTTCCCGAGCAAGGAAACCCTGGCGATGACCATGGTCGCCGAGGCGCTCGGCCGGGGGCAGACTGATTTCCAGCACCGCCGTAGCGGAAATGAGGATCTGGCCGAGGAGTTCTTTTTGTTTGTCGCCTCGGGCCTGCGGCGGCTCCGTCCTTTACGCCCCTTTCTCGGCCCGGTGCTGGAGCGGTCTTTAAGCCCTTTCCCCCGCAAAAACATCTGCCCGGAGGGTGAGACGGCCCGACTTGAACACCTGGCCGCCGTGCAGGAAATCATCGGGCGGCACGGTTTTACGGAAGCCCCCGATTATGTCGCCATGACCATCTACTGGTCCCTCTACCTGGGCATCCTCGCCTTCTGGACCAATGACGAATCACCCAACCAGGAAGCGACGCAGGCACTGATCGACTATTCAATCCGCACGTTTGTACAGGTGATTTCCGGCACCGGTGCGGATACGGGAGGAGCTCATGCGGACTGAAAAGACCACCGATATGGAGCTGCTCGACCTCCTGCCAAAGGATGGCACCACAGACCCGGCCGGAGAACGGCTGGCGGAACTGCTCGCCCGGATAGCAATGAAAAAGGTGCCGGTAAACTCCTTTTCACGTATCTGGATTCTGGGTTCTCTCCAGGCAAGGGTCACTGCCGGATATTTCGCCTATTGGCTGCGCAGCCGTTTCAGTGACGCCGGGGAGAAGCAGCGACTCAAGAGCGAAGCCCACCTGGCCGCGGCCCTGAGAATGTTCGGCACCATGGGCTATCTGCGCGGCGCAATAATGAAATTGGGCCAGCTGCTGGCCAACCTGCCGGAGGTGGTGCCGGAGGAGTTTGCCGACGTGCTTGCAGCCCTGCACTTCGAGGCGCCCCCCATGCACTATGCCCTGGTGCGCGAGGTTTTCCTGGACGAATTCGGCCGCGAACCCGAGGAGTTGTTCGCCAGTTTCGACCGCCAGGCCTTTGCCGCCGCCTCACTGGGGCAGGTGCACCGCGCCCGGCTGCACAGCGGCAAAGAGGTGGCGGTCAAGATCCAGTACCCCGGCATTGCCCGGACCATCAAGGCCGACCTGCGCAATCTCCGTCTCCTGCTTCAGCCGATCTGCCTGACCAGGGACTGGCAGAATACGCTCGACAATCTGGCGGACCTCGAACAGATGCTGCTTATGGAGACCGACTACGAACAGGAGGCTTGTTTCGGCAAGCAGGCAAGGTCGCTCTTCACGGAGGCGGACCTGATAGTGGCCCCAAAGGTCTACGAAGACTATTCCACCAAACGGGTGCTGACCACCGAGTACCTGCGGGGATGCCATCTCAATGAATTCCTGGCCCGCAATCCGAGCCAGGCCGAACGGGACCGTTTCACCCATCTGCTGACAGTGGCCACCTTCCGGGTCTTTTACCGGCTGCGCTGGCTGCCGGCCGACCCCCATCCCGGCAACTTCATCTTCATGGACGACGGGCGCCTGGGAATGATCGATTTCGGCTGTACCCGGGTCCTGAGCGATGCAGACTGGCTTTTGTCATGGGAATCCATAGAGGCGGGGCTGAACCGGGACCAACCGCGCCTGAACCGTGCCATTGCCAAGGCCTGCCTCTTCGACGATCCCCAAGAGATGAGCGCCCATCATCTGAAAACCATCCGGGAAGGGTTTGAGTGGTTCATGGAACCCTGGTTGCAGGAAGGCATATTCGATTTCGGGGACAGGGATTTTTTCCGCCGAGGCGTCGATAATTTCGCGGAAGGCGTGCGCAAAAGATATACCCGATGCGTGGCCATGTCCCTCTGGTCCAACCGTTTCACGTTCGGGGGAAGGGCCTTTTGCTACCGGTTGAAAGGACGCTGCGAGTTCCGAAAGATCTTTCTCCAGGAGTCAAGCTGGGATGGGCCGGGCAAAAAACTCGTCGCAAAGGAGATCTCATAAATGCTGAAGCTCCAGGATGTATTCAAGACCTACGACGGCAAATCCAGGGTGACGGCCCTGGCCGGGATAACCCTTTCCATCGCTGCCGGCGAGCTGGTGGCGATCATGGGGCCTTCCGGCTCCGGCAAATCGACACTCTTGAACCTGATGGGAGGTCTCGACGTTCCCAGTTCCGGTTCGATCGTCGTGGCGGGCAAAGACCTGGCCACGGAGAACGAAAAGGGGCGTTCCCTGTTCCGCCGCTCCAAGGTCTCCTACATCTTCCAGGCCTATCACCTGATGCCGACCCTGCGGGTGAGCCAGAACGTGGCCCTGCCGCTCCACCTGGCCGGGGTCCCGGCCAGCGAGATCAATCGCAAGGTCGCCCAGGTGCTCGGGGAGGTCGGACTTGAGGTGAGGGCAAACCACCTCCCGGACGAGCTCTCCGGCGGGGAGCGTCAGCGGGTCGCCATTGCCAGGGCGCTGGTCACCGACGCGCCGCTGCTCCTGGCCGACGAGCCGACCGGCAATCTCGACACGGCACGGGGCGAGGAGATCCTGACCCTGCTCCGTACCATCCACCGGGAGCGCGGCACCACCATCGTCATTGTCACCCACGACCACCACGCGGCTGGCGTCTGCGAACGGCTGATCAGACTCCGTGACGGGCGGGTGGAGGGTGACAGCGTCCAGGCCGGGGGTGGCAGATGAGGTTCCTGCTCCGTACCCTCTCGCTCTCCTACGTCAGGCGGCACGTGACCAAGACGCTCTTGACGCTGCTCGGCGTGGTGGTCGGCGTGGCCACCTTCAGCGCGATCCGGAGCGCCCAAGGGACCCTGGTCAAGGGGATCCGCACCACGGTGGACCGCGTGGCCGGCAAGGCACAGCTCCAGATCACCATGGAAGGCGGGGTGCCTGAAGAGGTGCAGGAGCGGGTCCGCGAGCTCCCCGGCATCCGGGCCACCGCCCCGGTCATTGAGCAGATCGTGGTGCCGGAGCAGGGGGAACTGGGGAGCCTGCTGGTGATCGGGATCGATCTCCTGGGAGACCGGGAGATGCGCGACTACGGCTTTGACGGGGATGACGCCGACCTGGACGACCCGCTCCTCTTCCTCGCCCAGCCCGACTCGGCCCTCTTTACCCGCGAGTTCGCGGATAAGGCCCGGCTGAAGACGGGCAGAACCATCACCCTGCGCCTGCCGAAAGGGGCGAAACGGGTAACGGCCAGGGGGCTCCTCTCTCCCAAGGGGTTCAGCGAGGCATTCGGCGGCAACCTGATGGTGGTGGACGTCTATGCTGCTCAGGAGTTGTTCGGCCGGGGGCGACGCTTCGACCGGCTGGATGTGCGGATCACCGAAGGGACCACGGTTGCCCAGGCGACCGCGACACTGGAGAAGGCGCTCGGGCCGGCCTACCGCGTCGAGACCCCGGACCGCCGCGGGGAGCAGATGGAGCGGATCGTCGCCAACTTCGTCTCCGGCTTCAACGTCTCCAGCGGCTTTGCCCTGACCATCGGGACCTTCCTGATCTTCAACGCCTTCAACGTGGCGGTGAACCGCCGGCGGCGCGACATCGGCACGCTCCGCGCCCTGGGCGCCACCCCCCGCCAGGTGCAGATGCTCTTCCTGGCCGAGGCCCTGCTGATCGGCATCGTGGGGGGGATTATCGGTTGCCTGGCCGGGACAATGCTCTCCCAGGGCTTTCTCCGGATGATGGGACAGACCACGGAGACGGTCTATGGCGTCACCAGCTCCGGTGCGGTCCACCTGCCGCCGGGGATTGCGCTGGAATCCATGGTGCTCGGCATCCTGGCGTCGCTCGTGGGGGCCTGGGGACCGGCACTGACCGCATCCCGAATCTCGCCCACCGAGGCGCTGGCCAAGGGGGCCTTCCAGGCCCGGCTCCCCGGCAAGGTGGCGCCACGGATAGCAGCCGGGCTGGTGGCATTCGGCTGCGCGATCCTGCTGGCCCTGCACCCCCCTTTCGGGGGCAACCTGCTGATCCTTTCCGTTCTCCTCCTCGGGGGCACGGGGCTCGTCCTCCTCGTCGGCCCCCTGTCGCGGGCGATTTTGCAGTTCTTCATCCCGCTTGCCGCCCGCTTCGCGCCCGTGTCGGGCCGGCTTTCATCGGATGCCCTCCTCGGTTCCCCCCGCCGGACCTCCGGGACGGTGATGGCAATGGCCCTCTCGCTCACCTTCGTACTCGGTTTCGGCGGATACATGGGCTCCACCAAGGCAGCAATGGTGCGCTGGATGGACGATGCGCTCACCTGCGACCTCTTTGTGCGGGCCTCGGCCAACTTTTCCCGCCCCGATTTCCTTTTCCCTGGGGAATTGCGTGAAGAGCTCCTGAAGGTGCCCGGCGTGCGGACTGTGGAGAGCTACCGCGCCGTCCGCCCCCTGTTCCGGGGCCAGCAGATCCTGGTCAACTCCATAGAGGTCGGTCCGACCATGGACCGGACCAAATTCGAGTTCATCCAGGGGGATGCGGAATCGATGCGCCGGGGTGTGACCAGAGAAGGGATGTGCACCGTTTCGGAGAACTTTTCCCGGCGCTTCAACCTGGGCGTGGGCCAGGAAGTGGAGCTGGTCACCCCGAGCGGGATCGTGCGGATACCGATTGCTGCCGTACTGCGCGACTACAGTTCCGACAAGGGGACGGTGCTCCTGGACCGCACCCGATTCCTGAGTCTCTGGAAGGATACCCGTGTGGACATATTCGACGTCTCGATCAACCGTGGCGCGGATGTCGGCCAGGTACGCAATGCCATCCGGGCGCAGCTCGCCGGGAAATATCCGGCCCTGGTCTCCACCCGCAAGGAATTCACCGCCGAGATCAACAAGGCCATCGACGCCTTTTACGCCCTGACCAGGGTCACGGTTTTCCTCGCCCTGCTGGTCGCCTTCCTCGGGATCGTCACCTCGCTGTTGATCTCGGTGGTGGAACGAACGCGGGAAATCGGGATACTGAAGGCACTGGGGGCCTTGCGTTCCCAGATCGCCAGGAGTATCGTGCTGGAGGCGCTGGCCCTGGCCATGACCGGCCTCGTGCTGGCGATCCCGGCCGGCAATCTCTTTGCGGCCTTCATGGAAGGGGCCATTGCGGAGTTCTTCACCGGCTGGCAGATGCCCCACCACTATCCCTGGGAGATCCTGGCCCAGCTCCTGGTCGCTCTCCCGCTGATCTCGGCGGTCGCCGCCTGGATTCCCGCACGCCAGGCAGGAAGGTTGAAGATCACCGAGGCGATTGAATATGAATAATGTCGTAGGAGGGATACATGCGCATGAAAAGATTCGTTGCGGTTACGCTTTTCTCGGTCATTTTCGCCGGCATTGCCGCGGCAGGCCCCGACGCCCGCGCGCTCCTGAAGGAATCTGAGAACCGCCACCGTACCCGCACCCAGCAGTATGCCGGGGACCTCACGGTGGTGAACAAGGATGGCAAGGTCCGCAAAAAGGGGTGGAAGAGCTTCCGGCAAGGGTATGCCGGCGACGCCAGGAACCTGATCCGTTTCATTGACCCGCCGGAGGTGAAGGGGGTCGGCTTCCTTTCGCTGGCAAAGCCGGGGAAGAACCCGGACCAGTGGCTCTATCTCCCCTCCATGAAGCGGGAGCGGAGGATCGCGGCCCAGGACCGGGACGCCTCCTTTGTCGGCACCGACTTCAATTACGAGGACATGGAAGAATTCGACCACGAAAAATACAAGGTGGCGCTGCAAGGAGAACAGACCCTGGAGGGGCAGCCCTGCTACGTCATCATGGCGACCCCGCTGGAGACGGTGGGGAAGTCGGTCTACGAGAAAAAGATCCTCTTTCTGCGCAAGGACATCCTCTACCTGCTCCGCGAAGATCTCTTCCGCAAGGGGGACAAGGAGCCGAGCAAGCGGATGATCCTCACGGACATCCAGAAGATCGACGGCCACTGGGTGGCCAGGAAATGGGAGATGCACGACCTGAGGAAGGGGAGCAGGACCACGGTGATCCTCAAGGAGATCGCCTTTGACCAGCCCCAGGCAGCCAACCGCTTTACCCTGCAGAACCTGAACCGCGAGGGGGGCGATTGACCCGGATTCGCCTCCTGCTCCTGCTCCTGCTGATCCCCCTGCCGGTCTCGGCCCAGGGGATTTCGGGATATGCCGAGACAAAGGGGTTCGCCTATGCCGAGCGGTTGAACGACCGCGATCCATGGCTGCTCGGCTGGGGCACCCTCTTTGCCAAATGGGAGCAGATGGCTGTGGAGACGCAGCTCACCGGCTCACTGCGGGTGGAAGGCATCACCTCGGACGAACAGGGCAACCTCGCCTTCGACCCGGCCGACCGCAGGCTCAGGCGTACCCCCCTCTCCGTGCGGGACCTCTGGCTGCGGCTCCCGCTCACCCCTGCCCTGGACCTCCAGATGGGGCGTTTCCAGCTCGGCTGGGGGAAGACCGACGGCTATTCCCCGGCCGACGCCTTCCTGCCGCGCGATCTTTCCGACCCGTTCAGCGACGAAAAGCTCCCCCTGTGGGCCGTGCGCCTGAGCGGACAAGAGGGGACGCTGCGCTACGAGGCGGTTGCCTGCCCAATAACCACCCCCTGGCGCCTGCCCGTGCTCGGCAGCCGGAATGCCCCGCTCGAAACGGAAGGTCTGCCCACCGGAACGGTCTTCGACGAGATCGATTCCCCCCCCCCGACCGACGGCTTTGGCGCCCTGCGCCTCCTTGCCACCTTTGGCGATTGGGACCTGGGGGCATGGGGACGGTTCGGGGTGCGCCCTGCCCCGCTCCTGGATTTTCGCCTGGACCGGGCAACGCCGACCCCATCCGGCCCGATCATCCCCGTGGAGCGGCGTTATGCAAGGGAAGAGGCGATCGGCATCGAGGCATCCCGGATCATCGGCTCCTGGATCCTGCGCGGCGAAGGTGCCGCCCTCTTCTCCCGTGACCGCGACCTGGGCAATGCGCTTATCGGCGCGCTGAGCGCGGAAAAGGGTTTCGGCGACGGCACCCTGCTCGTCACCCTGGCCGGGAACGCGCTGGATACGCCCGTGGACCCGGTGCTCCTCTTCGACCGGTCTATTCTTCCCGCCCTGATCGCAGCCTGGAACCGGACCGAGGATTGGGGAGAATGGAAACTGGTCTGGAGCGTGGGGCTCAAGCGGGGCGACGGTCTGCTGAAGGCGGAGGCAGGCTACAACCTGACCGACCTCTGGAAAGTGACGCTGGGGGGGGAACTCCCCTACGGCTCGGCAGAAGGCCCCTTCGGAGCCCTCTATGCCGCCCGGCGGGTACACC
Source organism: Geobacter sp. (assembly GCA_009684525.1). Taxonomy (NCBI): domain Bacteria; kingdom Pseudomonadati; phylum Thermodesulfobacteriota; class Desulfuromonadia; order Geobacterales; family Geobacteraceae; genus Geobacter; species Geobacter sp. Next base: position 45,609 of record WKKR01000007.1, on the reverse strand, counting down.
TGGCATTGCGCCTGAGCTGGTGAAGGCCTTATGCACATGCGACTAGTATTGTCGACTACAACGGATTCATGACAAAACCCGGAGGGATTGATGGCCAGCCTGCAAAGTTACATCCTGCGCACCTATCTGAACTACAACAAAACAGCCAACAGCACGCACTGGCCCGTGGAAAAATTGCGCGAAGTCGAGGAAGAGTCCGCCAGAAGGACGCAGATGCCCAAGGATTTCCTGCTCCAGCCGGTCACTGCCGGCGGGGTCGAAGCGGAGTGGCTCCATCCCTGCGAAGCGCCCAAAGAGAGGGTCCTGCTCTATCTCCATGGTGGCGCCTATGTCATGGGTTCGTGCAACACCCACCGGGCAATGGTGGCACGCATGGCCAGGGCGTGCGGGATGCGCGGGCTGATTCTCGACTACCGGCTGGCGCCGGAACACCCGTTTCCGGCAGCCCTCAACGATGCGGTCGCGGCATACCGCTGGCTCTTGAATAACCGCATCAAAGCACGCGATATCGTGATCGCCGGCGACTCGGCCGGTGGCGGCCTGGCCCTGGCAACCCTCCTTTCCGTGCGCGAGGCCGGCGATCCGCTCCCGGCCGCTGCGGTCTGCATCACTCCCTGGACCGACCTGGCCATGACCGGCGATTCGCTGAAGAGCCGCGCCAAGGCCGAACCGCGCGTCACGCTCCAGTCTCTTTCCCTGGGCAGACACTACATCGGTGACAACGACCCGCGCCTGCCGCTGATTTCCCCGCTCTATGCCGATCTTGCCGGGCTCCCGCCGCTCCTGATCCATGCCGGCAGCGACGACATCCTCCTGAGCGATGCAACGCGCCTGGCGGAGCGGGCCAGGAGCGCAGGCGTCCAGGTTACCCTGGAGGAGTGGGAGAGGATGTGGCATGCATTTCATCTCCATGTCCCCCAGCTGCCGGAAGCGCGGCGTGCCATCGACGCCATCGGCGCCTTCGTCCGGCAAAAACTCGGGTAGCCGTTTTCCCCATTGACATACCTAAATTTAATAGGCATTATACCTTTAAATTTTAGGTATGGGAGGGGGAGCCATGAACTCCAGTTTTTCCAGGCGTTTGTTGTCGTTGGCGGTCATCAGCGGTTTGCTCTGCGGCTGTGCGTCACACCCGGAGCTGCAACGGGGCTGGGTGGGGGGCGAATATGAAAATGCCAAGGTCGGCTTCTTCAAGCCTGATCCGCTCAAGGGGGATACCACGCTTCCCCTGCTGCCCGAACCGGTGCTGAAGGAGCAGTCCGGTGCGGTGCTGGTCGTCGGGCTCGCTGAAGAGACCCCGCTGGCTGAGGCCGGCATCCGGGCAGGGGACCTGATCGTCGGGATCGACGGAGAAACGGTGCAATCCATCGATGACCTTCGCACCCGGATCGACGAAATGACACCGGGGGCCACGGCTCGACTGAAGGTCTATCGCAACGGCGAAACAACCGAAAAACCATTGGTAATCGGCAAGGAAACCTATAAAATTATCGGGACGCTCTCCATCGGTCTCCGCTTCAGCCCGGAGATCGAACTGAAGATGCAGCCCGATTTTTCACTGTTCTCCCTGGTCAGTTTCCGGAGCAGCGACAAACGGGTCAACCTGCGGTCGCCGCAAGCCCAGTACGTTGCGGCAAACTCCGAGGCGGGAAAGACTGCGGAAAATGCGCTGTGGGATCTCTGGCTGGGGGTTTTCGGCCTCGGCAGAAGCGAGACGATCATCAATCAGGAGTCGGTCGGAGTGAACCATGACAAAAGTTGACCGGAAGAAACCGAATGCGGCATTCCAGAACGGGGTGCCGCTCCTCCTGGTTTTGAAACTCCTCTCCAGAAACGAGATGTACGGCTACGAGATCGTGAAGTCGATCCAGAAGGCATCCAACGACGTGCTGTCGTTTGCCGAAGGGGCAATCTATCCGGTGCTGCATCTGCTGGAAAAGGACGGGTTCATCACAAGCCGGGAGCAGAGCATCAACGGCCGGACCCGCCTCTATTACAGCCTGACCGAATCGGGGCTTAAGCGGCTTTCCGAACTGGAGACGGAGTGGGCCAGGGTCAGCCGGGGGGTTAGCCTGGCATTGCAATGGGAGCCGCAATCATGAGACATGACCTTGACTGGCTGAAAACCACGTTGATCCGGCGGGGCATCCCGGTCCGGCAGGCATGCCGGCTGGTGGGGGAATTGGCAGACCATGTCGAAGATGCGGAAAACGATCTGCTCCTGGCGGGCAAATCCCCCCGTGAAGCCGCGCTGCTTGCCAGGGAGAAGCTGGGCGGAATGGAACTGCTCGCCGACGAGATCAGCACCTGCTTTGCCAAGCGGACATTCTGGGGCAAACATCCGGTGCTCTCGTTTGTCCTGCTGCCGCTCTTTTCCTTTGCCCTGATCCCGATCGTCCCCATCGTAACGGGCAATCTCCTGGTCAGGTTCCTGGATCGCCTGAAGGAGCAAGGCATCGGTTACGACCTGCAGGCGGTGCTGTCGTACTGCAACAATGGCTTTCTGGCCTACCAGTACCTGCTGGCAGCCGTTTGCGCCGCCGGCTTTATCGGCATCGCCACGAGGTACGCCTGCAGCATGAAATGGGCGGCTGCGGCAACCGGCATACTGGCCGTTTTGGGCGGGCTGCTCGTGTCGGTCCTGACGGTCGGGCCTCCGGTCCATGCCGGGGCGCACCTCTCCGGCACCATTACCCTGGGGTTCGAGTTGTCCGACATGTTCTCCCCGGAGCGAATCGTGCGATTCAGCCTCCCCCTGGCAATGTTTGCCCTGCTGGCAGGCAAAAATGTCTGGCACGGCTACATAAAGCCGACGATGACCAGGGGCTGAAATATCCGTTGTCCATTGCGCATTGACATATTCATTCCCAAAGGGATTCACATGCATAGATGCCGTCATGCTCTGATGTTGTTTTGCCTCGTAGTATCCGCTCTTGCAGCCACAAACGCGGAATCGGCCGACACCTCCCCCAATGAAGCCGCCAAGGAGCTGATGGCGGCCGAGGAACAGCCGGGCCGTCACCCTTGGAACGCCTCCGTTCAGACGACCTGGTTCCCGGACAGCACGATCCGGAACACCGGTGGGGAGATCGGGATGCAGGAAGTGGAGGCAAAGTTCGGGCGGAGCTACCAGCTTTCCCCTGCTTTCAACCTTTCCACGGATTTCGCCTATTCGCTCAGAACCCTCGATGCCCCCGACAGCGCGCGGCTGCCGGAGGAGCTGCACACGGTCTCGGTCAAATGGAGCGGGAATTATCAGGTGAACAAGGATACGGGGCTCACGTTCCTGGTTGCGCCGAGCCTGAACGGCGACTTCAAGGTGATCGGCACCGATGACATCCGGATGCAGATCGGTTTGATGGGGCGTTACAACATGTCGGCAAAGCTCACGCTGCTGGCCGGGCTTATCTATCGCCAGGGTTTCGAGTCCCTCCCGGTACTCCCCATCATCGGGGCCATGTACCGGCCCGACGAACACTGGACCCTCAGTCTGGCCGCTCCCCGGCCAGGGGTAACGTACAGCCCGGACAAGACGTCGAGTTATTACATCGGCGGAGAGTTTGCCAGCAGCGAGTATCAACTGCATGACGCCTCGCTCGGGGCGAAGATCATCAGCTACCGGGATTACCGGGCGCTTGCCGGGGCCGAATTCCTCCTGTTTTCCGCAATCAAGCTCAACATCGCGGCAGGTTACGCCTTTGACAGGAAGTTCGTCTTCTATGACGGCGCCAGGGACGACGTCAAGGTCGATGACAGCCCCTTTGCCAGGATCGGGGTGAGTGTGGTCTGGTAGGCTTTGGGAAAGCGGCAGCCGGGAGAAAACTTCCTCCTCCGACTGGGCAGGGGTCAACAGCCGGTCTTTTTCCCGGTCATTTCCTCGATCTCGACCCTGATCACGGCGGTCTTGGCGACTGCAGCCGGCGGAAAACTGAACTCACCTTCGCCGTACTGGTTCATGATGACCTGCAGGGCTGCCACCTTTTCCTCCCGGCTCTCCAGCAAGGTGGCAGTGCCAAAGGCGATGACGCTCCGAAAGCGCATCCCCCAGGCACAGGGGGTTTCGGCCTGCACCAGTCCGTGGCCGGTATCGAAGGCACAGCAGACCCGGCTGTTGCGCCGCAGGATATCGATTTTCCGCCCCTCCACGGCGCTATGCAGGTAGATGACGCCCTCTTCGTAGCCGAAGTTCATCGCCACCAGGTACGGCGAGTCCCCATCCGCCATGGCCACGTGACAGACCTGGCACTCGCGGATGATCTCCTCCTGCTCCCCTCGGTCGGTAATCTCTTTTTCCGCTCTTCTCATCCAGAACTCCACAATTCCGGGGTCGCCACCCGGCGTCAGTACAACATCAACGGCAAATCAGACCTCGTGAATTCATCTCCCCATCAGCCCCGCCGCAACCGGTCGACGAACTCCTGCCAGGCAGTATCCAGGTCCTCGCCGAACGCCTCGGTAAACGACCCAGCAAAATCCCGGTCGTCCTCCAGGGCCAAAAGAAAGGCGCGGAAGCGTGTTTCGTCGCGTTGTCTCAGCCAGGCCACGAACATCCCGCTCTGGCGGTAGAACATGTGCGGCTCCAGGCCGTAGGAGTGGGCGGATTTCTTGAACAGGAAGCTCCCGCGCGCCTCCGGCGTGATGCTCTTTCCCGCCAGAATGGCCCTGGCCGCCTCCTCCGCGCTCACCTTTTCCGCCCCGCCGCCCCCTGAGACGGTCACTGCCAGCCCTTCCTGGAACCAGGCCGGCAGGTTGGCGTTGTAGCCATAGATGCCGAGCTGCTGCCCGATGTGCAGATGGGACAGCTCGTGGGTCAATATCCGCTTGATCCGTTCCGGCTCCTTTCTTAGGCCGCCGGAAAGGAAGAGCTTGATGATTACGGCGCCGCGTATCTGTTTCGACACCCCGGTAAAGGCGGCAAAGCTCTCCTCGTCTTTGGTGACATAGACCTGCACCGGCTGCGTGAATGGCCGGTGCTGGTCCCGTTCCACCGTGGCAATGGCCTCGGGCAGGAGCGCCGCAACGGGCGCAGCCACATCCTCGCCGCCTGGCTCGGAGAAAACACGCCCATCACCCGCCATCGGCGCAAAGTCCGACGTCGACTTCAGGGAAGCAATACTGGAACGCATCAGGCTGCAGCCGCAGATGTGTGCGGCAAGCACGAGCAGGACGATGCATCTCGCCGCTCCGGCAAACCGGCTTGCAGGCGAACGTGGCCGAGGCTCGGCGGCGGAGCGCAGCAGAGACCGTCTGCCACGTTTAATTGAGCATTCCTTGCTGTACGGGCTAATCAAGACTGGCCTCAACCCCTTCAGGGTAAAGGCGAGGGAAATAATACCCCACCATTGATGCTGGGAAACCGAGCTTTACAGGTCCCTTTTCCGAATCGGAAACCAAATAGCCTTTGCCCAATAAACTACTTACGACCCTACGTGCTGAGCGCTCAGGCATTCCAATGATGCTTGGGATTTCTCCGCGAGTTATTTCCCCGCGTAAAAATACATCTCTCAGTAAATGACCAGCCTCAGGTTTCAATGCACCAAAAGAAACTTGACGATCAACCACTGCTTGTATTCTTTTCTGCATTCCATCCAAATCCAAAAGCCCTGTCATGAAGTCAATTTGGTCAACAGCAATTTCAAGAAAAAACTTACAAAATCCCAACAGGCCCGCTTGCGTCAAGCTCCCCCGGCCATCCAGATCTCCTCTGCGAGGTTGATCTGCCCCTGCCAAGGAAGCAAGATATTCTTCACGATTTCTTGCGAAACCTCTAGATACAGTCCACAACCCATGGCCATCTATCCGGGCTTTTTTCAGATAGGCATGTGTCATAAGACGTGTAACTCGCCCGTTGCCGTCCAGGAAAGGGTGAATCCATGCAAGACGGTGATGAGATGCCGCCGCCGCGATAACTCGACTTACACCCTTTAGTTGTTGAGGGTCGTAGACTTCTTCATATCTTTTCATAAAATCACATATATATTCTGATTTCGGTGGCAAGTGTCTTCCAACCTCAACCTCTAATTCCCTTGTTCTGCCAGGGATCACCCTTTCAGTTTTTCCATCTGGGCGTTGTACGACAAGATACTCCTCCGGCATCCGCTCATAAAATTCTTTATGTATCCAGCACAAAAAACTCTTACTTGTAATGACTGTTCCCGGATTATTCTCAATGTGAGTCTCGATGCATTTCTGGACTTCAATATGTGCTTTGCTTTCCAATTGTTTTGCTCTTTTTACAGGATCTTTGGAAAAGTCTTCTCGCATAGCGCGATCAATGTCTACAGGATGGGTGTTGTGCCCTTCTATCAAATTGGAATAGTAGCTGTTCATTTTTCTTACTAATTCCACGATTCCTCTACGGGTAACTGGATGAACAGCGGCACTAATGCCAGCAGACTTACGAATCACCTCAATCGCCAGATCGTCGAGTTCTCCCGCGGGATCAAGAGGCATCATCGGTTCCATTTCGGAAATTTTCGTATAAAAACCATCTTCCATGTGGATTCTCCGTACATGGGCCAGCATTCTGGCCGATGTTGAAACCGATATTATCTGCGCATGAATGTTCAGTTGTGCAGAGAGTTTGGCCGATTTATAGGCCGATCCTATAAAATAAAATATTAAATATAAACAAGCTATTGCAAACAATGACACCAATATATATCAAATGTTTTGGCCGATAATTTGGCCGATATCCTTGTACTGCATTTTATCAATTAAATAAACAACTTTTTATTTGTCTAATTTTACTGGCCGATATTTTGGCCGATCCTGGGGAACTAACAATAAAAAATGCCGCCCCGCGGGGATCGGCATTTTCCCAGTACATACAGCCTGCCCCACCGGCATCACTGCTTCAGATAGCGTTTCATCGGGTTGTAGGCGAATCTACTCCGCTTGAAGCATTCGTTCGCCCGTTTCACTCTCTATTCTCGATTGCCCGGTTTTGGCCGCCACGTTGTTTCCTGCACCCACCCATTGGATGCTGCGGCAATGAGATCAAACCGCGGTATGTATGGCTTAATATCCAGCAAAGGCGTCCTGTCGAGAACATCTATGCCATCGACAATCAAGACGTTGTCTTCCCTGCGCAGGAGTCTGACAATAGACATGCCGATTCCGTTTGGCCGGCAAGGGTGACGTGAAGCATAGATACCGTGCGGTGTGTCGTCAAGAAACGTAGGCCTGACCAGTTCGACCTCCCCGCCCCGGTCAAACAGGTACAGCAGATAAAGGTGGGAAAAGGTTTCGATATCCTTGAGACCGGGAGCGTATTCTTGGAAGACTTCGACTCGACCCTCTGCGTTTTCGGAATAGAGCGGCTGAATCGGGCATTCTTCCTTTGTCTTGTGAGGTGAGTGAATGATTCCTATGGGCTGGATTTCCATGGTGATGGTCCTTGTGGGCAACGTGTGAGAGTGCAGCGGCGAAGCGTAGTTATACCTTGTGGACCAGTGTGGAGAAATCAAATTCAAACCGTTCTGTGTTTTCTGGATACAAGTCAACCATGACAAACGTTCGATAATATTCTTTAACAAACTCTAAGTTGCCGTTCTTCAGGCTTTCTTTGGCCTTTCTTCGGACTTCCTGAATTGTCAAAGTCTTTGTCTCAAGCTCTTGGTACTGTGAGACTATGCCTTCTACCCTTTGTAATATTGCCTTGGCTGAACAATGCTCTTTTAGATAACTTTTCGATGCCATTGTGAAGAGGTCTTCACAGGTTACGAGCCCATAACGTTTCCCGGTGCTTTTTAGCGTCTCATTCATTTTTGCGATTGCACCGTTGACCTCTTTTGTCTTGAACAGTTCTTGGTAAAACACTTGATAACCCGCTTCAACTTCATTAAAACTGACAGCTTGTCTCGGACCTAACACAGCGTAAAACGGCGCTCTTTCCAAAACATCTGTAATTTTGAATAGGTGGAATCCAAAACAAGCCGCAACTACAACAAGGAGGTTATTTCTTGTGTTTATATTGATTCTCTGAAGGGATTTAAAGAGATCTTGCCAAGGTATTGCTTCCCCACCAGCCGTGCCGAGGGCGTCCTCATTCGCGTGTGCCTCAATGTGGATGAAAGGGAGTTCGTTCTTGGTTTTTGTTGCGTCCTCTATAGCGCTCAAGATGCTATCGAGTTCACTCCTGTCATTAAAGGTCAAATACGTGATTGTAAGCTGAGGAAGATATGCATCTTTCCAAACCGTTGAGTCTTTGAAAAGAGCTCTTCCGGTATGGCGCTCATCTGATTTCAGCGATTCTAAGATGTATATTTTGTTAAAAGAAAGGTGGCAGTCCTTGTGTTGCATAATTTTCTCTTTTCTCCGGTATAACGGGGCCGGCGTTGACCTGCCATCGGGCAGGTCAAACAACGTGGTTATGCTCGATTTTTCTTTTTCGTTTGTTTGCTATTGTTTGGTAGGGCATCTAATGTGTGGCCTACTAAACCGGTTAATTGCCGCGTAGCGTCTGCTTGTTGTTTATGTAATTCGAGCATTTCTCTCATTCTGTTAATTATCCCGACTATTAAGGACATGAACAAAATGGCAAATGACCAAACTATTAAGAAAACATCTCTACGATTAATTACCTCGTCTGATCTGAATTCTAATAAAAGCGCTGATACAGCACATATGTTGCTGAACCAGAGAAAAAGGCGGACAAAAATTTTCTTGGTGTCATCTTTGATTTCGTCAATGCTTTTCGCATGTTGGGCCTTAATGGTTATCCATGCCAGTAATGTCGCCCATCCAAGCGATATTGCTAATGTGACTATCATGACAGCCCATGCCGTTTCATTGCTGGTTAATGTCATTTCTGGTTTCCTTTATTTTTCTGCATAACTCGTTATTAGCAAGTTTCCCGATATAAGTAATTTATTACCTATATTTGGAATATATCTCTCATATAAGTAACTCAGTTCCCACGACGGTGATCTCGTCAGTATTCCGCCCCCATTATACGCCGCCGACCTCCATGCGCAAGTGACGTTGCCGCGATAAAAAAAGGCCGACCCCCGCGGGGATCGGCCTTGCCTCTGACACACTACAGCCTAGCCCAGCGGCTTCACGGCTTCAGATAGCGCTTCTTCAGGTTGTAGGCGATCATCCACTCGGCCTGGGCCCGCTTGGGCAGGACCTTTTTCATCTCTGCCGCGACCGCGTCGGCATCCTTCGAGGTGGCTGTCAGCTCGCGCGCCTTGGCGTCGAACAGGAGGAGGTAGTCCTTCATCACCTGCAGGTCCTTCTTGGTGGAGAGCGGGCCGTGACCGGGGATGATCCGCTCCACGTCCATGGCCTGGAGGGCGTCGAGGGTCCTGGTCCAGCCGGCGATGTCGCCGTCGGCCAGGTAGGGATGGAAATCGGTGAAGAGGATGTCGCCGGCAAACATGATCTTCCGGGCCGGCAGGTAGACGACCGTGCTCCCCTCGGTGTGGGAGGGGGCCAGGCGGATCAGGTCAACGGTCTCGTCCCCCAGGTCGATGCTCACCGTGTCATTGAAGGTAAGGGTGGGCAGGACAATCTCCGTCCCGGCCATATCCTCGGGCTTCAGGCCGTAGCCGGCGATATTCCGGAGGATCTCTTCCCCCATCCCTGCCAGGAGCCGGCGGTCGGCGTCGTGGGAGATCACGATGGCGCCCAGCCGGGCAAAGACGCAGTTGCCAAAGGCATGATCCAGGTGGGTATGGGTGTTGACCACGTACCTGATCGGCTTGTCCGATACCTTGCGGATGTCGGCCAGGAAGCGCTCTCCTTCCTTGGCGGAGATGAGGGTGTCGATCACCAGGATGCCGTCCCGGCCGACGACGATGCCGGCGTTGGCGGCAAAGCTGGTGGCAGGGCCTGCCTCTTTCACGCCGACGTAGGAATAGACGTTATCGGCAATCTTGGTCAGCTCCGCCAGGGCAGATGTGGCCCCGCCACAGACAACCGTTACCACGCAGATCCAGAGAACTACGAACCGCTTCATGTGTTCCTCCTTTTGCATCGCGTCATGTCAGATGCCGCCGCAAGGCTCGGGATGGCGCGCGACGACTGCGGCAGCGGCCCAGTATATGCCCATCCCCGCAAAAAATCACCCCCATTTTGCGCACTTTTTTGGGAATGGGCGCAATGAGAGCCATGGGTTGCCAACCATGCCCGGAAACTATTGGTTCCCGGATCGGAAAGGAGGGATTTTTCGTCCTGGCAAGGAAATCAAGGGATTGCGCGGAGGCGTAGCAGCGCTACGCCGCACAAGGAATCCCGCGGATTGACGCCGCCAGGGCGGAAAAGAACCCTTTCCGGACGGGAACACAAAAAGGCCCCACGGCGGATATTCCGTGGGGCCTTGCGTGCTACTGGAGCCGATGGGCGGACTCGAACCGCCGACTTGCTGATTACGAATCAGCTACTCTACCAACTGAGTTACACCGGCTTGCTTCGTGCCGACGACGTGCCGTCGAGCGATGGTTTTTTTAGCGTACTTTGCTCCGGAAGTCAAGCCACAACTCCCTGTCGCTCCGACGGAACCGCGCTACTTCGGCTTGCCGCCGAGCGTCTTCTGCCCCGGTTTCCATCCCAGCGGACAGAGTGAACCGCTCTGCAGCGCCTCCAGCACCCGGATGGTCTCGTCGACGCTCCGCCCCACATCGGTGTTGTGCACCACCTGGTACTGCAGCACCCCCTGGGGGTCGATGATGAAGAGGCCACGCAGGGCTATCCCCTGTTTTTCATCGAGGATGCCGTAGCGGCGGGCGGTCTCCTTGTTGAAGTCCGCCAGCAGCGGATATTTGAGATCCCCCAGCGCTCCGCTCTTGATCCATGCCAGGTGCGAAAACTTGCTATCCGTGGATGCCCCCACGACGGCAGCTCCCAGCTCCTTGAACTTGGCGACGCTTTCGTTGAACCCCTTGATCTCGGTCGGGCAGACAAAGGTGAAATCGGCCGGGTAGAAGAAGAGGACCAGCCAAGTGCCGGCATAGTCGGAGAGGCTGACCTGCTTGAATTCCTTGCCCTGTTCCGTGCCGACCACCGCCTCAAGAGAGAAACCGGGGGCCGGCTCCCCTACCTTCGCCTGCTGCGGCGCCATCATCTGGTGATGCGACGTCATGAGCGACTCGCCGGCAGCGGCAAGACCGGAGGTCAGGCAGAGTGCCGTCATCAGGATCACCAGCGCGCAACCTTTCCGTATTCTCACGTTCACGGTCTCCTCCTCGAATGAATTTCGTCTAAAACTATACCACAGCCCGGCCAATTGCAACCTTCAGTCAAACCGCTCCCCAGAAAACGGTTCACCACCTGAGCGAAATATGGTAGAAGAGGGGAAAATAACCTGTAAGGAGCAGCAGCCATGACCGAATCGACCAATCCCAAGGTCCTGATGGAAACCTCCATGGGTCCGGTGACCATCGAACTCTTCAAGGAGAAGGCCCCCATCTCCGTGCGCAACTTCCTCTCCTATGTCAATGACGGCTACTACGACGGCCTCACCTTTCACCGCGTGATCAGCACCTTCATGATCCAGGGAGGGGGCATGGACGCCGACATGCAGCCGAAAAAGACCAAGTTCGCCATCAAGAACGAGGCGGCCAACGGGCTCTCCAACCTGCGGGGCACCCTGGCCATGGCCCGCACCAACGTGGTGGACAGCGCCACCTCCCAGTTCTTCATCAACGTGGTGGACAACAAGTTCCTCGACCACCAGGGGAAAAAGCCGGAACAGTACGGCTACGCCGTCTTCGGCCAGGTGGTGGAGGGGATGGACGTGGTTGACGCCATCAAGCAGGTGAAGACCACCTCCAAGGCCGGCCATACCGATGTCCCTGCCGAGCCGGTGATGATCAACTCCATCAGGCTCATGGAAGAATAACCTGCGGCGGGGTGGGCCGTCCCGCACGGCCCACCCGCTCCCGGCAGAGCAGATGCCCAGCCCCCTCTCCCCTTTGCCCGTAACGGCGCGACAGCCGGCCTTCCATCTCCTGCTGATCGTCGCAATCGGGCTGTTCGCCTACTCCGACAGCTTCATTGTCCCCTTTGTCTTCGACGACCGCTGGACCATCGTCACCAACCCCCAGATCCGCGATCTCTCCCGCTTCTTCACTGATCCCGCCATCTTCGCGGCCTTCCCGCGCCGTTTTCTCGGCTTTCTCACCCTGGCGCTGAACTACCGTCTGGGGGGGCTGGAGGTTGCCGGCTATCATGCCGTGAACCTTGCCCTGCACCTTGCCACCGCTCTCCTGCTCTACCGGTTCTGCGGGCTGCTCCTCGATCTCCGCTCCGCTGGGGCATCCTGCGCCACCCGGCTGGCCATGCTCCTCCCGCCGCTCCTTTTCGTGGCCCACCCGGTGCAGACCCAGGCGGTCACCTATGTTACCCAGCGGTTCAGCGTCCTGGCCACCCTTCTCTATCTGCTCTCCTGCACCCTCTATCTCTCTTTCCGCCGGCGTCGGGAAGCGGGGATTCCACTTCGCCGGCTCGGGCCCTGGTATGGCGGGGCGCTTCTGGCCGGGCTCTGCGCCATGTTCGCCAAGGAGATCGCCTTTACCCTGCCGCTGGCGATCTGCCTCCTTGAATGCGCCCTGTTCCGCGGCACGCTCCGGCAGCGGCTTTGCCGGCTCGGGCCGTTTCTCGCCCTGCTGTCGGTCATCCCCCTGCTGACCCTGCTGTCCGGCGGCCACGAGCAGGAGCTGGCCGTCCTGGGAGGAGCGTCGGCCGCTTCGTCGCTCCCCACGCGGGATGCATATCTGACCACCCAGCCGGCCGTGCTGGTCACCTATCTGCGGCTCCTGCTGCTGCCGGTCAACCAGACCCTGGACTACGACTTCCCGCTCTACCGCTCGCTCCTGGCGCCCAAGGTGCTGGCAGGGATCGGCCTTGCCGCGGCGCTTCTCGCCGCTGCCGCCATGCTCTTTCGCCGCAGCATGAAGGAGCCCAGTGAAGATGGCACCCCCTTTGCCCGCCAAGCCGCCATCGGCATCTGCTGGTTCTTCCTCACCCTGGCAGTGGAGACAATAGTCCCGCTGGCCGACGTCATCAATGAGCATCGGCTCTACCTTCCGTCAATCGGCATGGCCCTTGTGGCCGGAGCCGCTGCAGGAGCTCTGGCAGAGCGGTTTTCGCCCCGCCCGGTCATTGCAGCAGCCGTCGTCATCGTGCTGCTCCTGGCGATAGCCACCTGGCAGCGCAACCTGACCTGGGGGGACGAGCTTCTCCTCTGGAGCGACGCCGCGGCCAAGGCGCCGGGAAAGGCCCGCCCCCACTACAACCTGGGAGTGGTGCTGAGCCGGCGCGGACTGCTCGATGCCGCCGAGAGCGAATTCCGCGCTGCCCTTGCCATCGACCCCCGCCATGCCCGAGCCCGCTACAACCTGGGGGTGATCCGGGCAAGCCGCGGCGAATACGCTGCGGCCCAAAGCGATTACGAGGCTGCGCTCGCCCTCGACCCGGCGCTGGCCGAGGCCCACAACGCCCTGGGGTCGCTCCGGGCAGCCACCGGCAACCTGGCGCAGGCGATCGCCTCCTATCGCGAGGCGATCCGGCTCGATCCGTCCCTGGCCGACGCCCGCAACAACCTGGGGGCGGCCCTGGCCGCCGATGGCAAGGCGAATGCCGCCATCGTCGAGATAGAGTCCGCCGTCCGCCTCAACCCGGAGAATGCCGACTATCGCCGGAATCTCGCCAGGGCCTACGACCTGCTGGGGTTGCGGGAAAAGGCCGCGCTGGAGCGGGCACGTGCGGATGCACTAAAGGATCAGAGCGGCAAACGAGCCCGTTATTGAAAACGCAGGTTGTTCAAAAGCAGTCAGATCGGCGCACCTGCAGAAAGCCCCGCGGAGGCGTAGCAGCGCTACGCCGCACAAGGTGGCTTTCGAGGACGGCGGCGAGATGGCTGGTTTTAGCTCCGCTGAAACTTCGTTTTCAACAACCTGTTTCAGTGGGTCTGCTGGGTGGCGGGTGCGACGATCCGGAACCTGCTGGCAGTCGGGAGATCCAGGCTGGAGACGATCCGGTTGCGGCCTTCGGCCTTTGCCTGGTAGAGGGCCACATCGGCAGTGGAGATGAGATCGGCGGCGGTGGCTCCGTTGTCCGGGTAGGTGGCGATGCCGATGCTGATGGTGAGGGTGCTGGACGGGAGCCCTTCCTCGCCGGCAAAGAGTTCGTGCTCGATGGCGTAGCGGATCCGCTCCGCGACAAAATGGGCATCCACGTTAGGGGTATCGGGGAGGAGGATGCAGAATTCCTCGCCGCCATAGCGCGTCACCACGTCCATCTCCCGCACCGACCGTTGCAGGAGCTGCGCCACCTTCCGCAGCGCCAGGTCGCCGGCCGGATGGCCGCAGAGATCGTTATAGAGCTTGAAATTGTCCAGGTCGAGCATCATCACGCTGAGCCGCAGGCCATTGCGCACGCTGCGGGAAAGCTCCTCGTCCATCCGTCGCTCCAGAAAGCGCCGGTTGTAAAGCTCGGTGAGCGGATCGGTGATGGAAAGACGCTCCAGAAGCCGCACCCCTTCATGGCTCTTCATCCGCAGGAGCAGTCCGGCGGCATGGGTCGCCAGCCTGGTCAGCAGTTCCAGGTCGTCGTTGCCAAACGGGGTCTGATCAGCGCGGTCGGCCAGGTTGAGCACCCCGACCGTTTCGTCGCGGCACGACAACGGCAGGCTGATGAGGGAGCCGGTCTTGAAGCGGGAACGGTGCCCGATGGTGAACCGCTCGTCGTTGACGATATCGTTCACCAGCACCGGCTGCCCGGTCAGGGCCACCTGACCGGCAATGCCGCTCCCCAGCTTCACGGTGAAACGCCGTGCCAGCATCGGATGCATCCCCTTCACCGCCGCAATGGTGAGGAATTCCTTCTGCCGGTCCAGGAGCATGAGCGAGCCCGAGCGCGCCCCCACCAGCTTGGCTCCCCGCTCCAGAACGTTGCGGCAGAGCTCCTCCATCCCCTCCACCAGAGTCAGTTCCGTGAAGATCTGCACCAGCCGCTCGGCGCGCTCCACCTGTTCGGCCTGCTGCCGCTCTCGCTGAACTCCCGCGATCCGGGCAGCCGCTCGGCCGATCAGAAGCTCCTGCATGAGGAGATCGTTGCCCCGCAACCGTTCTCCGACCAGCAGCAGGGCGCCCAGGGTCGCGTCACCCTCCAGTAACGGCACGCAGATCCCGCTGTTGCCGGCATAGGAGGGGAGAAAGCCGGCCAGGTCGTGCACAGGCAGACGGACCGTCCCCTGGCCGCCGAGACAGTGGCGCGCACCTTGATCCTGCAGGGCAAACGGGGTGAACTCCGCCCCCCAGGCCGGGCAGACCTGCCAGCCCGGACCGCCCTCGGCAGGAAGGATGGTTGCGACCCCCTGCAGATCGAAGAGAATTCCCAGGGATTCGGCCAGAAGGGCAATGACATCGTCGCGGGTGGCTGCCCGGTCGAGCTCTGACGACAATTCCAGCACCAGGCGGAGCAGTTCATCCCCCTCAGGCCCCTGGGCCGGCACGAGATCATGCCCGCTCAGGAGGCGGACCAGGGCAAAGGTGCGGCCTGCCAGTTCCGCAACGGAACCGAAGGTGGCAACGGGCAGGGCTTCCAGCTCTTCCAGAAGGCGAAGCGGGTCTTCGCCCAGGCTGACGGCCAGCTCTTCCACCCGCAACAGGTCGAGGCGGGCATCGCGCACCCCGCCGCAGGCCAGGCACCAGGGGGGGGGCGCACCTCCCAGGGGCAGGGCAAAGAAATAGAGCCCGGCCGGGGTCCTGGTTACCTGGGGGCTTGAGCGGCGCTGGGCACGGTCGAGCAGTTCGGCAAGGGAAGCTTCGGCGATGCGGGAAAAGAGCGGCGGCACCCCGTTGTTGCCGGCATACTGCCAGGAAGAACCTGCGGCCGCACCGGTCCCCTGGCGCTTGAACGGCGCCAGGAGGTGCCCCTGTAGAAAGCCGGCATGGCTCAACGCGGCAAAGATCTCCCCTGCCGCCGTATGTGCCCTGGTTTCACGCATCTGTCGCCACTCCGCTCAGGCTGCCCCGCCAACAGTAATCTCGGAAATCAGCAGGGTCGGCTGGGCATCGGATACCGGCACCCCCTGGCCATCCTTGCCGCAGGTGCCGATGCCGAAACCGAGATCGCTGCCGACCCGGACGATATTCTGCAGAACAGCCGGCCCGCTGCCGGTGAGGGTTGCCCCGCGTACCGGTTCGCCGATCGTCCCGTTTTCGATCAGGTAGCCCTCAGTGACCTCGAAGACAAAGTCGCCGGTGACCGTGTTCACCTGCCCGCCCCCCATCTTCCTGACGAACAGGCCATGCGTCGCCTCCCGCACCACCTCTTCCGGGGGTGTGCTGCCGGGCGCGATCAGGGTGTTGGTCATCCTGACGATCGGCTTGGTCTGGTACGACTCGCGCCGGCCGTTGGCCGTGGATGCCTGGCCGGTCTTCATGGCGGTGAGGCGGTCGGAGAGGTAACCCTTCAGCACGCCGTTCTCCACCAGCACGGTCCGCTGGGCAGGAACCCCTTCGTCGTCGAAGGAGAACGAGCCCCGGGCATTGGGGATGGTGGAATCGTCCACCACCGTGACCAGCGGCGAGGCGACCACAGTGCCGATCTTTCCGGTGTACATGGACACCCCGGCCTGGACCAGGTCTCCTTCCAGGCCATGGCCGATCGCCTCGTGGACCATGGTCCCCCCCGCCTCGGACGAGAGGACCACCGGCATCATGCCGCCGGGAGCCTTGCGGGCCTCCAGCATCATGACCGCCCTGCGGGCCGCGGTCCGGGCAATCTCCTCCACCGGGTGCGTCCTGAGAATCTCCAAGCCGCAGAAGCCCCCCACCGGCTCGTAACCGGTCTGGATCACCCCGCCATCGGCGGCTACCGCTTGCACTGCAAAGACCACGCCCGTGCGATTGTTTTCCACGAATTCGCCCAGCGAGTTGGCGATCTGGCTCCGCGACCCGCCGTCGCGGTAGGAGACCGTCACCTGGCGGATGCGCGGATCGACGCCGCGTGCCACCCGGTCGGCCAGGCGGACCAGCTCCACTCGCTCCTCCAGCGGCACCAGGTCGGGCGGTTCCAGGATCGGGAACCCCGGACCGACGACACGGCTGCGAAGATCGATGGCACCCTCGAACCGCCGCCCCTGCACGGCACGGCTCACGGTCTCGGCCAGCTCCATGAGCGCTCGCTCCGTCACCTCGTTGGTATAGGCATATGCAGTGCGCAGGTCCGCGATAACCCGGATCCCCACCCCCCTGTCGCTACCGGAAATGACCCGTTCGATCCTGCCATCCTCGCAGCTGACACCGGTTGCCGTCCCCTCCTCGAAATAGAGGTCGGCAAACTCGCCGCCATTGGCAAGGGCGCGGCAAAGGATACTCCGTATATCCATGGTTTCAAGCACTGTCGCCCTCCAGTTTCTTGTCGTAGGTACTCAAAATGCGGCGGGAAAGACCGGATCGGTCAGTGTGCCGCGTAATCGGGCATCTCTTCCAGGGTTATATCCCCCTGCAGCGAGGCAAGCAGCGCCGCGCTGTCGGCTGCAGCCCAGTCGGCGGAGCTGATCCGGACGATCCCCTCCCGCTGGTCGACCGTGCTCATGGTCATCATCCCCTCGTAGGCCTCGACGATGAACTTGAGAAAAACCATGTCGCGGCGTGCCACCCGGTAGTGCCTGACAGTCGTCGCATCAGGCATCGCGGTTCATCCCCTGGAGCGCCACCGGCATCGCCCTGCCCGCAATGGTGCCCATTGCCAGCTCGCAGGCTGGTGCATCGTAGCCGACATCCTTTGCCACCTCGTCAAGGGTCATAAACCGCACCCCGCGGTTGCGCAGCCGTTGCAGGAGATCGGTAAAGAGATCGCTGAACGCCTTCCCTTCCAGTTCCGCATGGATGGTATGCACATTGAGCCCCGGTTGCAACAGGGAGAGATAGTGGTCGTTGATGTTGGCAGTGGTGATGCCGTTCTCGCCGAGGAGTTCGTCCATGGTCGGCCAGGTGGAAGGGATCTGCAGTGTATTGAAAAAACGGCCCTCCATGACCGGATAGAAGGGATGGGTGCCACGGGCATCGCTGCAGTGGGTAAGCCCCATGGCATCCTGGATCTCCAGGGAATCGGCGGTGACGGTCCAGCCGGGAGCCGCAGTGGTGCGGGTGCGGCGGCCGATGATCTCCTCGAACAGGGCGCTCGCCCGCCCGAGTTCGAGCAGGGCGGACTGTTTGGGGAGCCAGGGGAGGTAATCGTGCCATTTGACATGGTCCCAGCAGTGGATGCCGATCTCATGCCCTTCCTGTTCGGTTAGTTGCAGAATCTGCGGCAGGCGTTCGCCGATGATGGGGGGAGGCAGGAGGGTGCCGTAGAGCATGGTGCGCAGGCCATAGACCGAAGGGGCGCGGGTCCGGAGCATCTTCTCCAGAAACCCTTTCCGGAAGATGCGGCGGATCGCCTTGCCCGAGTTGTCCGGACCGAGGGAGAAATAGAAGGTGGCCCTGATGTGGAATCGCTTCAGGGTCTCCAGCAGGCGCGGCACGCCGTCGCGGGTACCGATGAAGGTATCAACGTCGACCTTGAGGGCAACTGTGGCGGGTCTTTCAGTCATGCAGTTTGCGCTCCCGCCCTCCGGGCAGGTTTACCGCGGCACAAAGGGTATCAGAACCCCATCGTCACGGATCCGTACAGAAACGTACCTGAAATATCGAACGAACTCCCCATCATGGTGCTTTTCAGCTGCTCGATCCGCTTGACCTCTATGGCGAAAGAGCCCGCCCCACCCAGCTTTAAGGCAACCCCGCCGCCATAATAGAGGGCGGTCGTCAGGTCGTCGTCCTCCAGTTCCTGGTTCGCCGAGATCTTTTTCTTTGCCATCAGGTACTGCATCCCGCCGCCGCCGAGGACATAGATGTCGACATAACTCAAGGGGACTATGGCCTTGGCCGTCAGCGCCATCGGCACGACGGAAAGGGAATAGAAGGGGTCGGCGGCGTAATCGTGGGTCAGGAGGGGATCATCCTTGATATAATCGGTCTCATAGTAACCGATCGTCGCTTCTGCAGCGACATACGGCAGCGGCCGGATGCCGTAGCCCAGTTCGGCGCCGGTGCCGATGTCGAAATCGAGGCTGCGGCCATCCACGCTGACATCCGGGAAGAAGCCGCCCCCCTTGAACGTGAGATACTGCTGGATGCCCGCCCCATCCTGGCCGGCGCTATCGCGAGCCTTCATCCAGTCGAAATCCGCAGCCTGCGCCTGCGCGGACAGAAGCAGCAGAGCGGCCAGCAGTACCCATGTACGGAAAATCCCGGTCATTCCCGATCCCCCCAACGCCTCAGCAGGCGGTTACAGCAGGTGCTCGATCTTCTCCTTGTCCTCAATCAGGTAGAAGTCCAGCGTCTTGCGTAGCGCCTCGTCGATGCCGGTCTTCGGTGCCCAGCCGAGGCACTTTTTGGCGTTTTCCACCGAAGGGACGCGGGTCAGCATGTCCTGGTACCCCTTGCCGTAGAACTCGCCCGAGGTAATATCCACGATCCGGCAGTTCTCGGCCTTTTCCCGGTAGGCGGGATACTCCTTGACCAGGGCGATCAGCTTTTCGGCCAGTTCCCGGACCGACAGGTCGTTGCCGGGGTTGCCGATGTTGAAGATGCCGGCGTTGGCGCAGCCGTTCTCGTTGGCGATGATCTTCATCAGGCAGTCGATGCCGTCCTCCACAAAGGTGAAGGAGCGGCGCTGATTGCCACCGTCCACCAGCTGGATCGGTTCGCCGGCCAGGATATTGTAGAGGAACTGGGTGAGGACCCGCGAGCTCCCTTCCTTGGCCGTGGAGATGGAATCGAGCTTGGGACCGACCCAGTTGAAGGGACGGAACAGGGTGTACTGGAACCCTTCATGGGCGCCGTAGGCATAGATGACCCGGTCGAGCATCTGCTTGGCGCAGGAGTAGATCCAGCGCTCCTTGTTGATCGGGCCGAGCATAAGCGGCGAGCTCTCTTCGTCGAACTCTCGGTCCGGGCTCATGCCGTAGACCTCGGAGGTGGAGGGGAAGATGACCCGTTTCTTGTACTTCACACACTGGCGGATGATCTTCAGATTCTCCTCGAAGTCCAGCTCGAAGACGCGCAGCGGGTCCTTCACATAGGTGACCGGGGTGGCGATGGCCACCAGCGGCAGCACCACGTCGCACTTCTTGATGTTGTACTCGATCCACTCCTTGTTGATGGTGATGTCCCCCTCCAGGAAGTGGAAGCGGGGATGGCCGATGGAGTGTTCGAGCTTGTTGTCGCTCATGTCCAGGCCGTAGACTTCCCAGTCGGTGGTGTCGAGGATGCGGCGGGTCAAGGCGTTGCCGATAAAACCATTGACGCCTAGTATCAGTACTTTCATTCAACTTTCTCCTTGTTACGGCTCCGACAACGGGCCGTCTGCAGCGTTGCGTTGCGGGCCGTGAGGCTCAACGTAGCGCTGCTACGCCTCGCCCCCCGGTCCTCACGCGCCTTGCATACGGCGCCGTTCTCGAAGCCGGTTGGTTTTATTTAAATTGTGCGGTAAGCAACTGCCTCTGCTCAGTAAAAGCGGCAGCGTCGGTTTCCGCTTCGTTCTCCACCTGCAGACTCCTGATCTCCAGGAGCCCTGCGCCGGTCCCGACCAGGAGCGGCTCTCTCGATACGATCCTGCCAGGCTCGCCGCTTCCCTCCAGGGGCCAGGCCTGCCAGATGACGACCTTCTGACCGCCAAGATGGGTAAAAGCGCCCGGATAGGGGTGGGTGACACCGCGGACCAGGTTGTAGACCTCAACGGCGCTTCTGGTCCAGTCGATCCGGCCGTCCTCGGGCTTTCTGCCACCACAGTAGTTGCCGGACTTCAGATCCATAGGGATGCGCGGCGCGGTCCCGACCAGAAGCTGCGGCCAGGCCCGGCCGATGACCGTCACTGCCGCGTCGGTCACCTTGTTGAAGACATCAAAGGCCGTGTCGGTAAAGGCGATGGCCACCCGCTCCCGGTCGACGATCTCCCCGGCATCCGGCTTCTCCACCATGTAGTGGAGCGTGGCGCCGGTCTCGGTCTCGCCGTTGATGACCGCCCAGTTCACCGGCACCCGCCCCCGGTATCGGGGGAGGTAGGAGCCGTGCAGGTTGAGGGCACCCCTGGCGGCCAGTTCCAGCACCTCCGGCTTGATCATGTTCCGGTAGTAGAAGGAAAGGAGGAACGCCGGGGCGATCTCCCGCACCCGCGCCACGTTCTCCGGAGTATTGATGTCGCTGGTGACATACGGGATGCCATGCCTGTCCGCCAGCTCCCGCACCGACTTGAACCAGATCTGCTCGGTGGGCGAATCCTCGTGGGTGAAGACGAGGCGCACGTCGGCCCCCTGGCGGAGCAGCTCCTCCATGCAGCGATAACCGACATTATGATAGGCGCAGACGACGATTTTTGGGGTAGTGGTCACGTACAAATTCCTTAAAGGAGTAAATTGCTTCACACTACGTCTGAATCCACCACTAAGACACTAAGGACACTAAGAAATCGCTCACCAATAAGCTTTGCGGTCTCACATCCCGTCCCCAAATCCATGCACGATGCCTGACCAAAGTTATTTATTTGAAAACCCTCTGAATCCACCACTGAGACTCTAAAGACACTAAGCAGAAAACATGTTGTTTTTCTTAGTGCTCTTAGTGTCTTAGTGGTGAAAAGGTTTTTTTAAGAGTCACAGTAGCGGTGTTACTCTTCAGTTCCGTGTACCTTGCGCACCACGTACCGCGGCCGCCTCCTCACCTCCTGGTAGATCCTCCCCACATACTCGCCGACGATGCCGATGCCGAAGATCGTGATGCCGATGAAGAAGAAGAGGATGGCAAAGAGGGTGAAGACCCCTTCCACCTCGGCGCCGACCAGGAAGCGCCGCACCAGCAGGAAGATGGCAAAGGCCACGGCAAAGAGCGAGGTCATGATCCCCAAAAGGGCGAAGATCTGCAGCGGCACCACGGAAAAGCCGGTCATCAGGTCGAAGTTGAGGCGGATCAGCTTGTAGAGCGAGTATTTGCTCTCCCCTTCGAGCCGCTCGGCATGGGCCACCCCGACCTCTGACGGAGAGGAGGCAAAGGTCTGGGCCAGGGCCGGAATAAAGGTGGAGGCCTCCTGGCAGCGGTTGATGTTGTTCACCACGTTGCGGTGATAGGCCCGCAGCATGCAGCCGTAGTCGCTCATCTTCATGCCGGTCATCTTGCGGGTGACGACGTTCACCATCAGCGACGCGGTCTTGCGGAAAAAGGTGTCCTGCCGCTTCTGGCGGATGCTGCCGACGACATCGTGCCCCTTCTCCACCTCGGCAATGAGCTTGGGGATCTCTTCCGGCGGGTTCTGCAGGTCGGCGTCCAGGGTGATCATGATCTGGCCGCGGCTCACCTCGAAAGCGGCCATGATCGCCATGTGCTGGCCGAAATTGCCGTTGAACTCCACCACCCGGACCTCGGGGTAGCGGGCAGTGAATCCCTGCAGTATCTCCAGGGAGCGGTCCCGGCTGCCATCGTCGGTGAAGATGATCTCGAACGGGAGCGCAAGCCCCTGCATGACCGGGTAGAGCCTGGCCATGAGGTTGTCCAGGTTCCCTTCCTCGTTGTAGACCGGGATGATGATGGAGATGTACGGCTGTTGCGGCATTGGTAATTCCCGTAGGGGCAACCCTGCATGGTTGCCCTTTGTTGGGCGGCCACGCAGGGCCGCCCCTACAAATTATTTCCGAAATTTCACGATCACGTCCTTCACCGCATCGACCACGTCCCGCGCGTCCTGATCGGTCATCTTCGGGAAGAGCGGCAGCGACAGGATCCGGTCCGATGCGTAATCGGCATGGGGCAGGCTGCCTGCCGGCTGGGGGAGATGCTCCCGGTACCAGGCATGGTGGTGGACCGCCTTGTAGTGGAGCCCGGTGCCGATGTTCAGCTTCTTCAGCTCGGCCATGAAGCCGTCACGGTCTATGTCGAGCAGCTCGATCCGGACCAGCGGCGTGTAGAGATGCCAGGCATGGCGTTGCGGATACGGGCCGCAGACGGGAAGAGCCAACTCAGCCACATCGGCCAGGGCCTGGTTGTAGAATCCGGCGATCTCGGTGCGGCGTTCGATGAAGCGGTCCAGCTTGGGGAGTTGGTGGATGCCGATAGCCGCCTGGATGTCCATCATGTTGTATTTGAAGCCGGGCAACACGATGTCGTAGTTGGGGGTACCGCTGGCGGCAAAGCGCTTCCACGCCTCGCGGCTCATGCCGTGGAACTTGAGGAGCGACACCTCCTCGGCCAGAGTCTCGTCCGGGGTACAGACCATCCCCCCTTCGCCGGTGGTCAGGTTCTTGTTGGGATGGAAGGAGAAGATGGAGATCGAATCGAAGGAGCCGATCCGCTTCCCCTTGTATTCGGTGCCCGCGGCATGGGCCGCATCCTCTATGACGGTGAGCCCGAATTCGCGGGCCAGGGCGAAGATCGGGTCGAGATCGCAGGATTGACCGGCAAAGTGGACCGGGATGATCGCCCGGGTCTTCGGGGTGATCTTCTCGCGGATCTTTTGGGCATCGATATTGAGGGTGCCGGGCTCGATATCCACCAGCACCGGCTTTGCACCGCACAGGACCGGGATGCTCGCCGTGGAGGCAAAGGTCATGGGAGTGGTGATGATCTCGTCTCCCTCCTTGATGCCGAGGGCGAGCAGGGTCAGGTGGAGCCCCGCGGTGGCCGAACTGAGCGGCACGGCATAGGGGGCGCCGACATACGCCCGGAAGGCGTCCTCGAAACGCTTCACCTTGGGGCCGGTGGTGATCCAGCCGGAACGGAGGGAATCAACGACCTCGTTGATCTCTGCGTCCTCTAGGGTGGGAGTGGAAAAGGGGAGAAACTCGCTGCGCACCGGAAACCTCCAGGAACTATCGCAAATCGCTTATTTATGGCACAAATCCCACGGTCGTGCAAACACTTTTCGCGCCACAAAGCCGCCCCAGTGTCGGCTCCGTCACCCGCCAGGCCCGCAGCGGGGCCTCATCGGGCACACGCATCCGAAGCGCAGGACGGACACCGCAACCGCTGCGTCAGCGATTGGTGATCAGAAGCTTGCGGCGGTCTTCGCCGAGTATGCGTACCTGAGTTTTTGACTTACTCATGAGGGTGTCGAGATCCCCTTGCCTGAGGAGCGCAACCACGGGACGGGACGAATCCCAGATCGGGACGAATCGGTCCATATCCATAAACCAGGCCGACTGGTCTCCCTGCTTGGAGCCGAACTCCAGCTCGCCGATCCCGCCGACCACGATCACGCGCCGCTGCGCATAGAAAGGGAGCCCCTGCTCATAGCCGAACGAGGCGACCACCGTGTCGGGCCCCGCCACCTTCCGCACCATGAGACAGAGTTCCTTGGAACTCGCCCGCCTCTGGGAGATCCGCTCGTAGAAAAAGTGCGGCCCCACCACGGCCAGGAGCAACCCGCCGGCGCAGAGGGTCAGCAACAGCCGCTGACCGTCGCGATAGTGAACGGCGACAAAGGCCAGGACTCCTTCTGCCAGGAAGATCCCCCCGGCCACGATGCCGCCGACCGGCGACAGATCGGGCCGGGTTGCCACATGGGGATAGACCATCGCACCGAGCCCCACGATGCAGAGGATTGTTGCCAGGACCATGGTGACCCTGGCCGGCAGCTCTTCTCCGTCCAGGATCGTGCAAAACAAGCGCCCGACCAGAAGGGCCAGGGCAGGAAAGACCGGGAGGATATAGGGGATGAGCTTCGAATTGGACTTGGAAAAGAAGAGAAAGATGAAACCGGCCCAGAGGATGAGATAGATCAGGTTTTCGCCGCCGGGCGCCTTCCGCTCCCGCCAGGCTTTGGCAAGTGCCTGGGGCACGAAGAACGACCAGGGGAGCATGGTCAGAAGGAGTATGGGGATGAAAAACCAGAACGGCTGGTAACGGCCATGCACCTTGGTGAGGAAACGCTCGAAGTGTTCATGGATGAAGAAGAAGCGGGCGAATTCGGGATTGCGCAGCGACACGAGAACGAACCAGGGGGCGGCGACCGCCAGAAAGAGCAGAATACCGGTCAACAGCCGCATCTCCCTCAGGAGACGCCAGCGTCGGCAGATGAGCAGGTAGAGGAAGATCACCGCACCGGGCAGGACCAGCCCGATCAGCCCCTTGGCCAGCACGGCCAGGGCCGCAAAGATATAAAACAGATAGTAATAGAGCCCCTTTCGCTTCTCGTCCGGGCGGGAGGCGAGGAGAAAGCAGCCAAGCGCCGCGGTCATGCAGAAGGTGAGGGTCATGTCGATGAAATTGATCCGGGACTGCACCAGGAAGCCGGTGGCCGAACCGAGCACCAGGGCTGCCAGCATCCCCTCGCGGCGGCCGAACAGCTTTCGCCCCATATGATAGGTGAAGAGCACCGTGAGAAGGCCGCAAAGCGTTCCGGGGAAGCGCGCGGCAAATTCATTCTCCCCGAAGACGGACAGCGACAGGGCATTCAGCCAATAGTGAAGCGGCGGCTTCTCGAAATACTTGACGTAGTTCAGAAGCGGCGTCACGAAATCGCCCCGTTCAAGCATCTCCCGCGGGATCTCGGCATAGCGCCCCTCGTCCGGCTCCATGAGCGGGAAACGCCCCAGGAATTGGAAAAAGGCGATGCCGAACACCAGGGTCAATGTGGTCAGATCACGCCGGGCACTGCCGGCAGTTGCGGTGATGAATCTCAGGATACTTTTCACGCGGTCACTGTTCCTCGTCTGTAGATTCCCGCCGCAGCAGGTCATACCGTTCCACCGGCACCGGTAAGCGGAGCACTATCCGCTGGTTGGGTTGGGCCACTGCCAGGGGCGCCCCCTTTTCGTCCTGCATTTCCTGCATGGTGAGGCTGGCGGTCTTCATTGCCGGACCGATCAGCTCCACCGCATCTCCGTCCAGCATCCGGTTGCGCACGCCAACTACGGCCCGGCCGTCGGCCAGCACCTCTTCCACCATCCCCACGAACTGGTGGCTGCGGCGGTAACGGGAGTGGTACTCCTGGTCACCCTCGCCGGGCTGGCCAAAGAGGAAACCGCTGGTGTAGCCCCGGTGGCTCACCTTCTGCAGCTCTTCGAGCCAGGCGGGATCGCACCGGTAACCGTCAGGGTCGGCGCAGTAACGGTCCAGGGCGGTCCGGTAGACGCGCACCACCGAGGCGACATAGTAGCTCCCTTTCATCCGCCCCTCGATCTTCAGGGAGTCGACACCACTTGCGACCAGTTCCGGCAGGTGCGGCAGCAGACAGAGATCCTTGGAGTTGAAGATGAAGGAGCCTCCCCCATCCTCGACAACCGGGAAGTACTGGCCGGGGCGGGTCTCCTCCACCAGGGCGTATTCCCAGCGGCAGGGATGGGCGCACTCCCCCTTGTTGGCCGGCCGTCCGGACATGACGCTGGAGAGAAGGCAGCGGCCGGAATAGGCGATACAGAGCGCGCCGTGGACAAAGACCTCCAGTTCGGCCGAGACCTTGTCGCGCACGGCTTGGATACCGGAAAGCGGGGTCTCCCGCGCCAGATTTATCCGCTTTATCCCCTGGCGTTGCCAGAACAGTGCGCTCTGCCAGTTGGTGGTATTCGCCTGGGTGGAGAGATGGATCTCCCGCTCCGGGGAGACCTCCCGGATCATGGCGATAACCCCGGGATCGGCAACGATGCAGGCGTCAACCGGGATAGGAGCGATCTCTTCCAGATAGCTCCTGAGCGCCGGCAGCTCGTCGCTGCCCGGATAGGCATTGACCGTCAGGAAGACTCTCACCCCGCGGCCATGGGCATAATCGACCGCCTCCCTGAGCTCGCCGGGGGTGAAATTGCCCGCCAGGTTGCGCAGGCCAAAGGCCTTTCCCCCCAGGTAGACGGCATCCGCTCCGTAATGGATGGCAATCTTCAGTTTTTCCATGGTGCCGGCAGGTGCCAGCAGCTCGGGTTTCTTCACGGATATCGCCTTTGGTGGCGCCTGTCGGCGCAGGGGCTGGATACTAGCATAAATCGCCCCGGTAAAGATACCCAAAAGGGGCGTTAGCCCTTGACAAAGCAGCGGATGAAGCTTTAATTATGATAACTTTTTTCTAAGGAGGGAAAATGCACCGCGCACACTGGCTCTGCACCGGCATAGCCGGCCTGATGCTCGCCGGCTGCAGCTCCGTGGACGTCATCTCCAAGAAGCAGATGGAAACAGAATCCCGCTTGGAGCAGCTCCTGCAGTCGAATGCCGCCAACGCTTCGCAAGTTGCCGATCTCACTCGCGAAGTCCAGGAGATAAAAAATGCCCTGATCGGGCAGGCAGCCGACCTGGAGACGATCAAATCACGGCAGGAGAACCTGCAGAAATCCCTGGAAGCCATTCCGGCGCAAGCCCCCTCTTCGTCTGCAGCACCGGCCACGGAGCCATCCGCCAAGATCGAGCTCGTCAACGCCGCCACCAAGACCGACGCGGAAAATCCCCAGCAAGAAGCCTACATGAAGGCCTTCGGCATCTTCAGCGCCGACCGCTATCCCGAAGCGATTACCGCGTTTACCTCCTTCATCGCAGCCTACCCCGACAGCGAATATGCGGCAAACGCCCAATACTGGATCGGCGAATGCCATTATACGCAGAAGGAGTACCGCCAGGCCCTGGCCGCCTTCAAGCTGGTGGTTGAGAAGCATCCCAAGGCAAAGAAGGTGCCGGATGCGCTGCTGAAGGTCGCCTTCTCCCAGCTGAGCATGAACGAGCCGTCCGCAGCCAAGACCACCATGCAGAAACTGATCGATCACTATCCCAAGAGCCCCGCTGCCGCCAAGGCGCGCGAGCGGTTGAGCCGTCTCTAGTCAAAGGGGTTACGCAATGAAACGAGTCGTTTTTTCACTGTTGGCAGTCCTCCTCTGCACACCTGCCCTGCCGCCTGTGGCAGGTGCCGAAGAACCGCAGACGACCTATATCATCCAGAAGGGGGATACCCTCTGGGGCATCTCAGGGCGTTTCATCCGCGACCCCCATTACTGGCCCGACCTCTGGGCGAACAACCCGCAGGTGACCAACCCGCACCTGATCTTCCCCGGCCAGAAGGTAAAGGTCTTTCGCGACCGGATCGAGATAGAGCCGGTCGAGGTGAAGAAGGAAGCAGCGGCACCGCCTGCACCGCAGGAAGCCCCGGCAACCGGCACAGCCAACGCGGCCAAGGATACCGTCTTCACGGTGAGCGGCGGCGAAGGGTATTTGATTGAGGACAAACTGAAACCTTCCGGCATGATCATCTCCACCCACCTGAACCGCCAGATCCTCGGCGAGGACGACATCGTCTATACCGACCTGGGGAGAACCACCGGCGGCAAGGTGGGAGACCGCTACTCCATCTTTAAGAAAGGCGCCCCCATCAGCCACCCGATGACCAACCAGATCGTCGGCTACAAGGTAACCCCGCTGGGGACCCTGCAGATCGTCGAACTGGAGGACAAGGTCTCCAAGGCGATCATCACCAAGTCCTACGAGGAGATCGGTCCGGGCGCCTATCTCATGCCCTATGCCGAACCGCTACGGACCATCGCGCTCAAGTCGGCCGATCGGGACCTGACCGGTTACATCGTCGAAACCAAGTCAGGCAACAAGGCCATCGCCTCCGGCGACATTGCCTATCTCGACCTGGGGAAAAACCAGGGGCTCCAGGTCGGCAACATGGTCTACGTTATCCGCGATGTCTACCCCGACCCCAAATTCATCGACGTGCCGGTGGGGAAACTCCCCTCCGAAGTGATCGGGGCAATGGTGGTGGTCGACATCGGCCCCAACACCTCGACGGCCCTGGTGGTGAAGAGCATCGACACCATCTACCGCGGCGACCGGGTGGAACTGATCAAAAGCCGCTGAAACGTCTCGTCCGGGACCGGCACCGCTGCCGGTCCCTTTTTTCTTGGCCGGCAACCGGCCATCACGCCGAAGCCGGAATCAGGGAGGGGCGCCGCATGAAGCAGCGCCCCTCCCTGATTCGCATTTCACGTTCACACAACACGGCCCTTATGGAACATTACTACTGGTTCGGTCTCAGGTCGGTCCCGCTGGTCGGGAACATCACCTTCCGCCGGCTCGTGGAGCGATTCGGCTCTCCGCAGCGTGTCCTGGAGGCGACTGCCGAAGAGCTGGCAGCCAAAGGGGTCTCCCCTGCCGTTGCCGGTTCCATCAGCAGCTACGACTACCGGGAAGCGGCTGAACGGGAATGCCGCGCGGTTGCGGCAAGCGGAGCGCGGGTCGTCGATTGTCACTCCCCCGACTATCCCCGCCTTTTGCTGGAAACCGCCGATTTTCCGCCATACCTTTATGTCAAAGGGGTGCTGGAAGGATGCGACCCGTCCGTTGCCATCGTCGGCTCCCGGCGGGCAACTCCGTACGGCCTGCAGGCTACCTCCCGGCTCTCGGCCGAGCTTGCCGGCCACGGGGTGCTGGTGGTCTCGGGAATGGCGAGGGGGATCGATACTGCTGCCCATCGCGGTGCCCTGCAGGCCGGGGGAAAGACCATCGGGGTCCTGGGGTGCGGCATCGACGTGATCTATCCGCTGGAGAACCGCCGGCTGTTCGCCGAGATGGCTGAACGCGGGGGGCTCATCTCCGAGTTCCCCATGGGAACCCAACCGGTGGCGGCCAACTTCCCCCGCCGAAACCGGATCATCAGTGGCCTCTCCCGCGGCGTGCTGGTGGTGGAAGCCGCCGAGAAGAGCGGTTCGCTCATCACCGCTCAGTTCGCTCTGGAACAGGGGCGCGAGGTCTTCGCCATTCCGGGGGCCATCACCTCCGGAGCTAGCAGGGGCACGAACCGGCTGATAAAACAGGGGGCCGTGCTGGTGGAAACCGTCAGCGACATCCTGGCAGAGCTCCCCCCGTCCGGCACAAGGGATGCCGCCGCTCCTGCCGCGGCCCGGAGCGCCCATCAGCAGTTGGAACCGGACGAAGCGGCAGTGTGCGACCTCCTTGCGGGAGGACCGCTGCAGATCGATGAAATCACGGCAAGAGTCGTGTTGACAGTGCAGGAGCTTTCGGCTATGTTACTGCGCCTGGAATTAAGGGGAATCGTCATGCAACTCCCCGGCAAGATCTTCGCATTGACCTGATACCGCAACCATTAAACAGACTGGTGCCGCTATGCCACAACACCTGATCATCGTCGAATCGCCTGCCAAGGCCAAGACCATCGAAAAATTCCTGGGGAAGGACTACAAGGTACTCGCCTCCTTCGGCCATGTGCGCGCACTCCCCAGCAAGCAGGGTTCGGTGGATCTGGATAATGACTTCGAACCGAAGTATGCGGTGCTCCCCGAGAGCAAGAAGCATATCGATGCCATCAAGCGGGAGCTGAAAAACTCCGACTCACTGCTGCTCGCAACTGACCCCGACCGCGAAGGGGAGGCCATCTCCTGGCACCTGCTGGCCGCACTCGGGATCGACGAGAACAAGTCCCCGCTCACCATCCAGCGGGTGGTGTTCCACGAGATCACCAAAACGGCCATTGTCGACGCGGTCAAGAACCCCCGCACCATTTCCCACGAACTGGTGGATGCACAGCAGGCCCGCTCGGTGCTCGACTACCTGGTCGGCTTCAACCTCTCCCCCTTCCTCTGGAAGAAGATCCGCTACGGCCTCTCTGCCGGCCGGGTCCAATCGGTGGCGCTGCGCCTCATCTGCGAGCGGGAACGGGAGATCCAGGCGTTCCAGACCCAGGAATACTGGACCATCGCCGCTGACCTGATGAACGGCACCAAGCAGCGTCTCACCGCCTCCCTGGTCGAAGTGGAGGGGAAAAAGCTCGGCAAGTTCGATATCCCCGGCCAGGCCGAGGCCGACCGCCTCGTGCAGGCGCTGCAGGGCTGCCCCTACCGGGTCGGCAAGATCACCCGGAGCGAGCGGAAGCGGACCCCCTCCCCTCCCTTTACCACCTCCACCCTGCAGCAGGAGGCGGCCCGCAAGCTCGGCTTTTCGGCCAAGAAGACCATGTCCACAGCCCAGAAGCTCTACGAGGGGATTGATATCGGCGGCGGCGCCGTCGGCCTCATCACCTACATGCGTACCGACAGCGTCGTCCTCTCCACCCTGGCGGTCGACGAGGCACGCGAGGTGATCACCAGCCTCTACGGCCGCGAGTATGCGCTGGAAAAGCCTCGCACCTTCAAGAACAAGGCAAAGAACGCCCAGGAAGCCCACGAAGCGATCCGCCCCACCTCGCTGGCCCGGACCCCGGCCGAGCTGAAGAAGGTCCTCGGTTCCGACATGTTCAAGCTCTATGAGCTGATCTGGAAACGGACCGTGGCCTGCCAGATGGCGGAAGCGCTCCTGGACCAGACCTCGGTGGAGATCGCGGCCGGCGACCGCTTCAAGCTCCGCGCCACCGGCACGGTCATCCGCTTCCCCGGCTTCATGAAGCTCTACATCGAAGGGATCGACGACGAGAGCGAAGAGAAGGAAGGCCTCCTGCCGCCGCTGAACGAAGGAGAGCCGCTCAACCTCCAGGAGTTGAAGCCGGAACAGCACTTTACCCAGCCGCCGCCCCGCTATACCGAGGCGACCCTGGTGAAGACCCTGGAAGAGTATGGTATCGGCCGGCCATCCACCTATGCCAGCATCATGAACACCCTGCTGGAGCGAAAGTACGCCCGGCTCGACGCCAAGCGGTTCTTCCCCGAGGATGTGGGGCTCGTGGTCAACGACCTGCTCACCAAGCACTTTACCCAGTATGTGGACTACAACTTCACCGCCTTCCTGGAAGAGGAGCTGGACCAGGTCTCCCGCGGCGAAAAGCAGTGGAAACCGCTCTTGCGCGAATTCTGGGGGCCGTTCGTCTCGCTGCTCAAGCAGAAAGAGGGAGAGGTCAACAAGTCGGACGTCACCACCGAGGCCACGGACGAGGCCTGTCCCGAGTGCGGCCAGCCCCTGGTGGTGAAGCTGGGCAAGCGGGGCAAGTTCATCGCCTGCTCCGGCTACAAGGAAGGGTGCACCTACACCCGCAACATCGAGCAGCAGGCCGGCGAGGTAGTCGAACCGGTGCTGTCCGACGAGAAGTGCGACAAATGCGGCAGCCCCATGCTGATCAAGGATGGCCGCTACGGCAAGTACCTGGCCTGCTCCGGCTATCCCGCCTGCAAGAACATCCAGCCGCTGAACAAGCCGAAGGGGACCGGGGTGGTCTGCCCCGAGTGCAAGCAGGGGGAGTTGACCGAGAAGAAGTCGCGCTACGGCAAGATGTTCTACTCCTGCAACCGCTACCCCGAGTGCAAGTTCGCCCTCTGGGACCCGCCGGTAGAGCAGCCCTGCCCCAAATGCGGTTTCCCGCTCCTGGTAAAGAAGGTCTACAAGCGGGAAGGGGAATTCCTCAAATGCCCCAAAGAGGGGTGCGACTACAAGCTGGGCGGCAAAGAGCCAAAAGCGAAATAAGCGAAAGGCGGGGCGCAAGTCCCGCCTTTCTCGTAAAGGACAGATGACAAACTCCCTCACCATAATCGGCGGCGGGCTGGCCGGGTGCGAGGCTGCCTGGCAGGCCGCCATCCGCGGCGTGCCGGTCGTTCTCCACGAGATGAAGCCGGACCGCTTTTCCCCGGCCCACCACTCCCCGCTGCTGGCGGAACTAGTCTGCTCCAACTCCCTGCGCGGCGCCGACCTGGCCAATGCGGTGGGGCTCCTGAAGGAAGAGTTGCGCCGTCTCGGCTCCCTCTTCATGCAGGCGGCCGACGCGACAAAGGTTCCGGCCGGCGGGGCGCTGGCCGTGGACCGCGACCAGTTCGCCGCCTTCATCACCGAGCAGATCGCCAGCCACCCCCTGATCACCCTGGTGCGCGCAGAGGCGACCGAGATCCCGGCCGAGGGGCTGACCGTCATCGCCTCGGGGCCGCTCACCAGCGACGCCCTGGCAGCGGGCATCAGCCGGCTCACCGGCGACTACCTCTATTTCTACGACGCCATTGCCCCGATCGTCGAGGCATCGTCGCTGGACATGGCGAAGCTGTTCCGGGCCTCGCGCTATGGCAAGGGCGACAGCGACGACTACCTGAACATCCCGCTGGACGAGGCAGGCTACAACGCCTTTGTGGACGCGCTGCTGGCGGCCGAGAAGGTGCCGGCCCGCGACTTTGAAAAGATGGTCCATTTCGAGGGGTGCATGCCGATCGAGGAGCTGGCTGCCAGAGGTCGCGAGACGCTGCGCTTCGGGCCGATGAAGCCAGTGGGGCTCACCGATCCCCGCACCGGAGCCGAGCCCCATGCCGTGGTGCAGCTCCGCCTGGAAAACCGCGAAGGGACCCTCTACAACCTGGTCGGCTTCCAGACCAAGCTCACCTGGCCGGAGCAGCGGCGAATCTTCAGCATGCTTCCCGGACTGGAGCAGGCGGAATTCGCCCGGCTCGGTTCGCTCCACCGGAACACCTTCATCAATGCCCCGGCGCTCCTCACCCCCACGTTCCAGCTCAGCTCCGAGCCCCGCATCCTCTTTGCCGGCCAGATCACCGGCGTGGAGGGGTACGTGGAATCGGCCGGAAGCGGCTTCCTGGCCGGTATCAACGCCGCCCGGATCGCCACCGGAGCGGTGCCGCTGCCACCTCCCCCGACCACCGCCCTCGGTGCGCTGGTCAACCATATCACCACCTGCGACCCGGCCCATTTCCAGCCGATGAACGTCAACTACGGCCTCTTTCCCCCTCTCCCCGGCAGGGTCCACAAGAAGGAAAGGCGGGCACGCCTCGCCGAACGGGCGCTCGCAGACCTGGCCCCCTGGCAGGCGGAGATCGCCAGCGCATAGCACGGAAT
Source organism: Geobacter sp. (assembly GCA_009684525.1). Taxonomy (NCBI): domain Bacteria; kingdom Pseudomonadati; phylum Thermodesulfobacteriota; class Desulfuromonadia; order Geobacterales; family Geobacteraceae; genus Geobacter; species Geobacter sp. The sequence continues at coordinate 11,875 of WKKR01000007.1, read as the reverse complement.
CGGCGGCCCACCGTCCAGAAGATTATTGAAAAACACCCTGCAGAGGGCCGTTTTTTCTGTTGTCCCTCATCAGCCAATCCGCTAGAATCTGACCGTTGTCGCGGCCCATCCTCCACGCAAGGACTATCCATGAACGAAAAGGAAAAGCAGGAAATATCTCTTATCGGCCGCATCTTCTCCATGGAGGCGCTCCTCCTCCTGATGGGGCTCTTCTCCCTCGGCTCGGGCATCTATAACAGCGCGCCGATGCAAATCTTCTGGGGGGTCACCATCGCCTGCGGTGCGGTGATCCTGCACTTTGTCCGGAAGAAGGACTGGCAGAAGCACTGGGCTGAGCAGGAAGAGATGAAGCTGCGCTACGAGGAACGTCGCCGGCAGGCGCAGGAAAAAAAAGATGGGAAATAGGCTGCGGATCGTCCTTGCCTCCGCTTCGCCGCGCCGTGCCGAACTCCTGGAGTCCGCCGCCATCCGCTTCCAGGTGGTGCCGGGCCATATCGACGAGACCCCCTTTGCCAACGAAGAACCGGTGGCGCATGTCCTGCGCCTGGCAGAGGAAAAGGCACGGGAAGTGGCACTGCGCGAGGAGGGGGATATCTTCATCGGCGCCGATACCATTGTCCTGTGCGACAACGAGATCATGGGAAAGCCGGTGGATGAACGGGATGCGGTGCGGATGCTGCGCAAGCTCTCGGGCCGCGCCCACGAAGTGGTGACCGGCTACGCCGTCTACGACAAGGCCCGTAACAAGGCGGTACAACGCGCCATAACGACCATGGTCGTCTTCAAGGAGCTGCGCGACGACGAGATAGAGACCTACGTCGCCACCGGCTGCCCCCTGGACAAGGCGGGCGCCTATGCCATCCAGGGTGGAGCCGCCCACATGGTGGAGCGGATCGAGGGTTCGTACACCAACGTGGTCGGGCTGCCGCTGTGCGAGGTGATGGCCACCCTCAGAGAATGCGGTTGTTGAAAACCAGCCATCTCGCCGCCGTCCTCGAAAAGCCACCTTGTGCGGCGTAGCTCTGCTACGCCTCCGCGGGGCTTTCTGCGGGTGCGACGATCTGACTGCTTTTGAACAACCTGAGTTGCTTAGCAACCTGTCAGGACCCGATATGAGCATTGCTGACAACCTCCAGAGAATTAGGCACCAGATTGCAGAGGCAGCGGTGCGCACCGGTCGCGATCCCGCCGCTGTCAGGCTGGTGGCGGTCTCCAAGACCAAGCCCGCTGCGCTGGTCGACGAGGCGGCCCTCTCGGGCCAGCTCCTCTTCGGCGAGAATTACGTCCAGGAGTTCGTCGCCAAGGCAGCGGCAGTGCGGGAGCAGGTGGAGTGGCACTTCATCGGCGCCCTGCAGAGCAACAAAGTCAGGCAGCTGGCCGGGCTGGTCACCATGATCCATTCTGTGGACCGCCTCTCCCTGGCCGAAGAGATCGACCGCCAGTGGGGAAAGCTGGGGATAAGCTGCGACATCCTGATCCAGGTGAACATCGCCGGCGAGGCGACCAAGAGCGGCACCACCGCCGCCGAGCTGGCAGACCTGGTCCGCCGGGTGGCTGTGCTGCCCCATCTCCGTATCCAGGGGCTGATGACCATGCCCCCCTTCTTCGACGATCCCGACGCGGCCCGCCCCTATTTCCGCCAATTGAAGGAGCTGGCAGCGCTGATCGCAGCCGAGCGGATTCCGGGGGTAGCTATGGATGAGCTCTCCATGGGGATGTCCGGCGATTTCGAGGCGGCCGTGGAGGAAGGGGCGACCCTGGTCCGGATCGGGACGGCCGTCTTCGGCATGCGGTAGGCGGGATTCCCCATGAAAGACGCCCTGACAAACTACGTCTCGCTCGTCGCCAAGGTGGACGAGCTCTGCTCACGCATCGAAGGGGAGTTCGCCGACCAGATCGCCTGCCGCAGCGGCTGCTCCGGCTGCTGCCGCCATATCACCCTCTCCTGGGTGGAGGCAGTGACCCTTGCAACGGCACTGGCAGCTCTTCCCCCCGCAGAGGTCGAAGAGATCCGGCATCGCGCCCGCACAGCCTCTCTTGACGGTGCCTGCCCGCTGCTTGCAAACGATCGCTGCGCCCTTTACCAGAGCCGGCCCATCATCTGCCGCACCCATGGGCTCCCGATCCTGACGCAACAGGATGGCACCGGCCGGGTCGATTTCTGCCCCCTCAATTTCACCGGGGTCGACCGGCTCCCCGGCAGCGCCCTGCTCGATCTCGACCGGCTCAATACCCTGCTCGACTCCATCAACCGGCTCTTCATCGCCGAAGCCTTCGACGAATGCCCGACCAGGGAGCGCCTTGCCATCGCCGAGGCCCTCCTTCTCGATCTCGACCCCACAGGAGACGCCCCATGAAACTGCTCGACAAGATCCTTGCGGCAAACAGCACCTTTGTCAAGCCGGGAGTCTTCCCGCCGCTTCCCAAGGACCCGAAGCAGCAGTTCGCCATCTTCACCTGCATGGATACCAGGCTCGTGGAGTTTCTGGAGCCTGCCATGGGGATCAAGCGGGGGGATGCCAAGGTGATCAAGAACGCCGGCAACACGCTGGTGGACCCGCTCCACGGCGGGGTGATCCGGAGCCTGGTGGCGGCGATCTTCACCCTGGGGGTCGAAGAGGTCTTCGTCATCGGCCACCGGGACTGCGGCATGGCCTCGGTGGACGCAGTGGCCCTCAAGCAGCGGATGGTGGCCCGCGGCATCCCGGCCGCGACCATCGACGAACTGGTGCCGGACCTCGCCCAGTGGCTCGGTACCTTCGGCTGCCCTGAGGAGAATGTCGCCGACGTGGTCGCAAAGATCCGCCGCAACCCCCTCATCCCTCAAGACGTGCCGATCCATGGCCTGATCTTCTGCCCGACCGACGGCCACCTGGACGTGATCATCAACGGCTACGACAACCTCAGGCAGGAAACCGCATAGGAGGGTTCATGCAGGCGATCATCAACGGCATACAGATGGCGTACGACGACACGGAAACCGGCCTGCCGCTGCTGCTCATCCACGGCTTCCCCCTCTGCCGCCGGATGTGGCGGCCGCAGTTCAACAAGCTCCCCCGGTCTAGCTACCGGGTGATCGCACCCGACCTGCGCGGCTTTGGCGAAAGCGACGCCCCCGAGGGGCCCTACAGCATGGATATTTTCGCCGACGACATGATTGCGCTGCTGGATTACCTGGAGATTGATCAGGCGGTGGTGGGAGGGATGTCCATGGGGGGGTATGTCCTGTTCAACCTGCTGGAGCGCTATCCGGAGCGGTTGCGGGGGGCGATCTTCATCGTTACCCGCTGCACGGCCGACGACGAGTCAGCCAGGGAGCGCCGATTGCAGCTGGCCAGCGACGTTCGCAAATTCGGCCCCCAGGTGGTTGCCGATGCCTTTGAATCGCTCCTCTTTGCCCCGGCCTCCGTAACGGAGCGCCCCAAGCTGCTGGAGGAGGTCTACGGCTGGATGGTCGCCAACGACAGCCGCGGCCTGGCTGGCGGGCTTCTGTCCATGCGGGAGCGCAAAGACTATTCGCAGATGCTCGGCAGCTTCAGGGTCCCGGCGCTGGCCATCGGCGCGGCAGAGGACCGGGCCGCTCCGCCTGCGACCAGCACCGCCATTGCCGCCGGCATCCCCGGCTGCAGGCTCAGCATCATCCCGGAAACCGGCCACCTGGCCAACCTGGAAGACGTCAAGGCGTTCAACGCCCCGGTTCTGGAGTTCCTGGCATCGCTCGATGCCTGATGACACACTGCTGCCCCGAAAGGGGGACAACGAAAGGAGATCGACATGGCTGTCTGGAAGTGTTCCGTCTGCGGCTACAGCAAGGAAGGGCGCTGCAAGCCCCAGAAATGCCCCCAGTGCAACGAAAAAGGAAAATTCGAAAAGGCGGAATAGCCGTATGCTGCCGGCCTTTGTCAGGCCAGCTTGAACTGCCCCACCAGCCGCTGCAGGTCCTGGGCCAGGTGTGCCAGCTGCGCCGCTGCGGACGCGGTCTCCTGGGCTCCCTGCTCTGTCTCCCTGACAACGGTCGTCACCTGCAGGATGCTGTGACTGATCTCGGAGGTGGTGGCGGTCTGCTGCTCCGCGGCAGTGGCGATCTGGTTCACCTGCATGGTCACTGAATTGATCTGTTCCAGGATCTCGTTCAGGGCATCACCCGATCTGGCAGCCTCGGACGTCCCTGCCGCAACCTCCTTCACCCCCTCCTCCATGGCCGATACGGCGCCCTTCGTATCCGACTGGATCCCCTTGATCATCTCCCCGATCTCGCGGGTTGCCTTGGTGGTCCGCTCGGCCAGAGCCCGCACCTCATCCGCAACCACGGCAAAGCCGCGCCCCTGCTCGCCTGCGCGGGCTGCCTCGATGGCAGCGTTCAGCGCCAGCAGGTTGGTCTGGTCGGCGATATCCTGGATGGCGACGATGATCTCGCCGATCTGGTCGGATTTCTTCCCCAGAACCTCGATGGTTGCGGCAGACTGTTTGACCTTGCCAGCGATGCGGTTCATGACCGAGACAGTGCTCTCGACCACCTGCGTCCCGGCAGTGGCCGAACTGCTGGCCTTTTTCGACTCGTCGGCAGCAGCCACGCAATTGTGAGCGATCTCGCACGAGGTGGCCGCCATCTCCTCGCTGGCCGTGGCCACCGTACCTGTCTGGCCTACTGCCTCACCGATGCCGCTCACCATCCGTTCTGACGTCTCGGAAAGCTGGCGAGCCGCCACCGAGAGCTGCTGGGCATTGCCGGCAATCTTGGTCATGATGTCGCGGATCTTGGAGATGAGCTTGTTGATCCCCTCGGCCAGGGCCCCGATCTCGTCACCCGAAGAGACCGGCAGGGTCCGGGTGAGATCGCCGCCAGCGCTGGCAAGCTCCTCCACCGTTTTCACGAACTTCAGGATATGGTTGATGACCGCCTTTCGCATGAAGAGGTAGATCGTGGCGAGGAGGATGAAAAAGAAGCAGACCCCGGTCCCCATCAGCATGAAGGCGAGATTCCGGGAGCTGTCATAACCGTCCTGGACCGAGGTTTTCAGGGATATCCCCCCCAGGTATTTGGGCTCCTTGTCGTGGCACTCCTTGCACCGCTCCTCGTTCTCCAGGGGGACCGCCAGGTTGAGCACGTGGATGCCCTCCTCCACGGCGGTGGTCTCCACCTCCTTACCTGTCTCGATCGCCTTGACGACCTCCTTGTTCGGTTGGGCCTCCTTCGCTGCCTCCGACTCCTTCCCCTCCGGATTGTAGATCTTCAGGTCCAGGACGAATTTCTTCTTCTTGGCGTCGTCGATATATTTCGTCACCAGCTTGGAGTCGCCCTTCATCATGTATTCGTCGATGTCGTTGGCTATGATGGCAGAGACGTTCCGCGCATTCTTGAGCTGCAGGGTGGTGGTCGACTTAGCCTGCAACCAGAGCGACACCGCCCCGAGAGCGATAAAACCGAGACTCAGGCTTATCCCGAGTATGCCCAACACCTTCAACGCCAGACTCTTCCTGAACATGATCCGCCTCCGCTCGGTATGGTTGGCAGTGTCCCGACACGAAAAGTGCGACCGCTGCCCAGAAGCAGGCAACAATGCCCGGAACACCATCCTCACTTTTAAGTCGGCATTCCAATGAGAAAGTTTAGGTTATTTACAAAAATAATCAGCAATACATTCAACATGCCGGCATTTTTAGCGTTTCCACATATCACCGACTATTCCGGTCAACAAGACGCCCCTGATTCCCATCTACCTGGAATTCTCATGAAAAAAAACCGGGAGCTCATAGTGAGCATCCCGGTTTCGTGGATCAATTCGGCACTGCTGCCGTCAGAGGGAAAAGCGCTGTTGTACCTCCTGGGGGGCAGCGGCAAAGGAATGGAACTCCATGCTGAAGGTGCCGCGCCCCTTGGTGGCGCTACGCAGCTCGGTCATAAAGCCGAACATCTCGGCCAGCGGCACCAGGGCGCGGATGACCTCCAGCTCCCCCTGCACCTCGATCCCCTCGATCCTGCCCCGTTTCTGCTGGAGCGACCCCATCACCCGGCCGGTGGTATCGTTGGGGGTGGTGATCTCCAGCGACATGATCGGTTCCAAAAGGATCACGCCGGCATCACGTAGCGCCCTGTTAAGGCCGCGCTGCGCCGCTGCCCGCACCCCGGCCTCGCTGGTCACCCCCGGCTCGAAGGGGGCCTCGCGCACCTCAACGGCAAGGTCGGTCAGCGGATATCCGGCCACACCACCGGCTGCACAGGCCTGATTGAGGCTGTCCGCCAGGGCGGAACGTAAAAGAGGCGGCAGCGGCCCATCCGTCAGGGCTTCGAGGCCGATCCTCACCCCGGCACCCCGCTCCAGGGGGGTGATCGCCAGCAGCACCTCGCCGCCCAGAGCCCTGCCATCCTGCTCCACGCGAAAGACCTCGCGCCAGACCACCCCCTTTTTCAGGGTCTCCCGATAGACCACCTGGGGCCGGCCGGTCTTGATCCCCACCCCGAATTCCCGTTGCAGCCGGTCGCCGATGATCTCCAGATGCAGCTCCCCCATGCCGGTGAGGATGGTCTGGCCGGTCTCCGGGTCCTCGTGCACCCTGAAGGTGGGGTCTTCCCACTGCAACCGCTCCAGGGCGGGGAGGAGCTTGTCGCGGTCGTCCACCCCCTTCGGCTCCACGGCCAGGGAGACCACCGGTTCGGGCACGGTCAGACCGGCCAGGATCACCTCGTGCCCCGGCTCGCAGATGGTATCGCCGGTGAGGGCATCCTTGAAGCCGGAGACCGCCACGATCTCCCCGGCTATCGCCTCCTCCACCGATTCGCGGCGATGGGCATGCATCCGGAACAGGCGGGCTGCCTTCTCGAACTTTCCCCGGGAACTGTTGCGGGTGGCTCCGCCGGCCTTCAGACGCCCCGCATAGACCCGCAGGTAGGTGAGCTTGCGCCCCTCGTCCGCCACGACCTTGAAGGCAAGGGCACAGAACGGCGCCGCAGGATCGCAGGCAATGGCCGTAGTCTCGCCGCCCGGCTGCACAGCCTCGACGGGTGGGACATCCAGCGGCGACGGCAGAAAGGCGGCCACCGCATCGAGGAGCGGCTGCACCCCCTTGTTGCGCAGGGCCGAACCGAGCAGGACCGGGAAGATCCGGCAGGCCAGGGTCCCCTGCCGCAACGCCGCAATCAGGCGCTCGGCACTGACCGGGGCAGCGGAGAGGAAATCGTCCAGGATGGTGTCGTCGAAATCTGCCGCCGCCTCCACCAGCGCCTCGCGGGCACGGGCTGCCACCTCACGCAGCGCATCGGGGATAGGAGCAGCGGTAACGGTCCGTCCCAGATCGGTCTCGTTGAAGAAGAGCGCCGTCTCCCGGAGGAGATCCACCACCCCGCCAAACGCCCCCTCGTTGCCGATGGGGAGCTGCAGCAGCACCGGCCGGGCATTCAGGCGCCGCTCCATCTGGGCAACGACCATCCGGAAATCGGCCCCGACGCGGTCCAGCTTGTTGATGAAGCAGATCCTCGGAACCCGGTAGCGCTCGGCCTGGCGCCAGACCGACTCGCTCTGGGGCTGCACCCCTTCGACCGCGCTGAATATGGCAACCGCGCCGTCCAGCACCCGGAGCGTCCGTTCCACCTCGATGGTGAAGTCGATGTGGCCGGGGGTATCGATCAGGTTGATCCAGACGTCTCCCCAGCGGCAGGAGGTGGCCGAGGCGGTGATGGTGATCCCCCGCTCCTGCTCCTGGGGCATCCAGTCCATCACTGCCTGGCCTTCGTGGACCTCGCCCATCTTGTGCGTTTCGCCGCTGTAGTAGAGAATGCGCTCGGAAACCGTGGTCTTGCCCGCGTCGATATGGGAGATGATGCCGATGTTGCGGATCTGCGCCAATGGTGGATGGGTCATGGATCTGCTCGTAGTCTGGGAATGGATGGTCGACGGCTCGGCCGTCGGGTTGCGTGGCTATTCTCCGGTAAATTGCGGCTTTCGTTTCTCGTTGAACGCCCGGATCCCCTCTGCATAGTCGTTGCTGTCGTAGACCTGGCGGCGAAGCCCCTGGACCCGCTCGAAGGTGAGGGGGCTCATGGGGTGCGCGCTTGCCAGCAGGCGGATCTGCTCCTTGATCACGGCAATGGAGAGCGGGCTGTTGTGGGAAATCTTGCGGGCCATGTCGTAGGTGAACTCCTCCAACTGGTCGTCTTCCACCAGGTGATTGAGTATGCCGATGGTGCAGGCCTTTTCCGCGGAGATGGGCTGGGCGGTGAAGAACATCTCCTTGGCCGTGTTCACCCCCATGATATTGATGAAATGGAGGATACCGGTGACATTGTATGGCACGCCGATCTTGGCCGGCGTCATGCAAAAGCTGCAGCTGCTGCCGCCGATCAGGATGTCACAGGAGAGCGCCAGGTCGCAGGCGCCCCCCCAGACGCTCCCCTCGATCATGGCTATGACCGGCATGGGGAGATTCTGCACCGCGCGCAGGACCGTCACCAGCGGATCGTGATAGGCAAGAGGGTCGCGCCCAGGCAGAGGGAGCTCGCGTACATCATGGCCGGCAGACCAGACCGTGCTCCCCTTGGGCGCGCGGATGATGAGGACCCTGGCCTTGCTCTTCTGCAGGGCCTCGATGGCCTGGATCATCTCGTCGATCAATGCCTTGGAGAGTATGTTGCGATATTTGCCGTAATTGAAGGCAATGGTGCCGATATCGTTCTGCAGCTCGGTGGTGATGAGAGACATGGCATTCTCCTTGAGCGAATGGCTACCTCAATGAGTACCAGAGAAATGGCCGTCGTCAACACCAAAGCCCTATCCGCAGGCCACGCATCTGGGTCGTTCAGCGATAGGGGTCGTCCGTGGATTGGCTGTCTGCGGGGGCTGACGCCTCACTCTCCTCTTTCAGGGGGGTCCGATCCTTCACGGCAAAGATATCGATGCCGGACTTCCCCTCCAGCGGGCAGACATATTCGCAGATACCGCAGCCGTTGCAGAGGCTCTCCACCACATAGGGGACCTGGACCGACACCCTACGGCCGTCAGGCGTGATCTGCTCCTCGACGCGGGAGCGGATCGCCTTCTGCGGTATCGGGCAGTGCTCCTCGCAGACGATGCAGTCGGTCTGGCGGGCAAAGGGAAGGCAATGGTTCTTGTCGAAGACTGCCTTGCCGATTACCTCCCGCCGCTTCCGCGCCGGATCGAGTTCTGGGATGGCGCCGGTTGGGCAGACCTGGCCGCAGAGGGTGCAGTTGTATTCGCAATAGCCGAGCCTGGGGATCACCACCGGGGTATAGAGCCCTTCCACCCCTGCCTGCAGCACCGCCGGGTAGAGGGCGCTCCGCAGGCAGACCTTCAGGCATTCCCCGCACCTGACACACTTGTCGAGAAAATCGGCCTCGTCGCGGACACCGGGGGGGCGCAGCAGGCGGGCATGGGCAACCGGATCGCGGAACCTGAAGAGGCGAGAGGCGAAGAAGCCGGCAGCCAGGCCCCCCAGGAGGACGCGACGGCCGGGCTGAAACGCCTGGTCACCCGGCAAGGGAGAGGCGAGCCGGAACCTGACCCGCTGATGCGGGCAGTGAAGCGAACACTCCATGCAGAGGATGCACTCGTCCTGCTGCAGCAGCTCCCGGTCGAAGGAGGTCGGGCAGAGCTCCCTGCAGGCCCCACAGTCGCCGCAGAGCTTTACCGGCGTCCGGCGCAGGGCCGAAAACCGGCCGATGACGCCGAGCAGGGTCCCGAGCGGGCAGAGACGGCGGCACCAGCTGCGCGGCTCATACCGTTCCAGAAAGAGGATGCCGGCGAAGAGGAAGAGCGAGGTAAAGGCCAGGGGATAGAAGGTGTCGCGGAACGGGAGGAGATAATCCCGCAGAAGCGCATAAGCCGGGGCAATGGTGTCGCGACCGTCCCCCATGACACGGTAGAGGCCGACCCAGACCTGCCTGACCCCGTCGCCCATAAGAGGATAGACGGCAAAGGTGAGGGCGCGGAGCAACAGGGCGATGGGATCGAAGAGCCCGGCAAGGTTGACGCCGAACAGGGCGGCAAAGAGGAGCGGCAGCAGGAGCCAGTATTTGGCGTTGCCGGTCAACAGGGGCAGCGGCCCCCGTTTCCTGATCCGTGTCGTCACCAGGTCGAGCACCGTGCCGAGCGGGCAGATCCATCCGCAAAAGAACCGCCCCAGAAGCGCCGTGGCAACCGTCGTCACCAGCGCGGGCAGAAGCAGCCAGGTAAAGGTGCGGGAGGACAGGACGTAGCTCACCAGCACCAGCGGGTCGGCACGGAAGAAGCTGTTCACTGCAGCCCCCACCTGGTCGTTGCCCCGGTACTCGGTCTTCACGAACAGGATCAGGAACAGGGCCAGGAAGAGTAGTTGGCTGATGCGGGCGGAGGTGGGCTTTTTCATGGTCGCTCTTTGTTGGCAGCAATCACGCTGCGTCTTGCACCCGAAGGGCTTCCCAACCGATACAGGCCAGCGTCCCACTCAACCCCGTGCCCCCATTCTTCGACGGCAACCGTTGCAAAGAAATCCGGCTCCTTCAGACTTTCATATCCCGGCGAGTCCAGAAACTCGGAGACATCGACCCTCGTCCGTTTGCCGGAGCGCCAGACAATCTCCAGACATGGAGGCGATTCAGCGGCAACGGATCTGATTGTCTGCTGGTTCATAATGCTATCTCCCGATCGATTCCCGGTTCAGTCTATACCATTCCGAACGTATCAGCTCCCTGTTCTCCTTCGCCCAGCGGGGGAGAGCTAACCGGCGTGCAGTTTTTTCGCACGACCGGTTGAGCGCTTTGTTGGCTGTTCCGACTGTGCGTCAGCATATGTATCAAGCAATTGCCGGATCATGCGCTGATATTGCGTATGATATTTCGATGCCTCAGACTTGAAAAACTCGATGCTCTTCTTGCTGAGGGAGATGGTCACCTTAACCGACTCCTCGCGAAACGCCAACTCTGCGGGAGAGGGGAGAAAGTCTGGAGTTATCTTTATCTCGCCTAATGGTTCATCGGTGTATTTTATTTTCGTGCTCATAAATCGCCTTTCCCTTCCGCCAGTAACCGGCTCCAAATATCCGAATCACGTTATTGCGATACGTGAAGCGTACCGTGATAATGCCATCTCCGGCCTTGCCAAAACAATAGTAACGCATTTCCTTGTCGCTGTGATTCACATCTTCCGCGATCATAATCGGGGGACACATAATCGGCATAATCGGGCGCATAATCGGGGGACACAATACCCATTATGCTGATTTAGAGGGCCTTCCCGCGGGCTTTATCTTCAACTCACGTCCCGTCAGGTTCTCAATCGCGGCAATAAATTGTTCATCACCTGCCGGACGGCCGGTACGAATGGATTGCTGAAGCCGGTCCGGTTCCGTGCTCGCTTTGCAGCTTAAAAACTCTCTCCAATCCGTAACCAGTCCCAACAGTGTCCGGTCCTTCACCAGTGGGTCATGGTCCGACAATCCGCAGTGGTAGCGAGTGCTTGACCAAGGATATTCCCAGGGTGTTTCGACCATGCCGGCAACAACCGGGTTTAATGCCACATAGCGGGCAGCCGCTAGCAGGTGCCGCTGATCGAGCACGCACGAACTGAATCTTCCCTGGAAAAGGTAGCCACGAACCCCCTGAGAGAAGTTTTTCATGCGAGTGTAGCGACGATGGGCTTCTCCGAAGCCGCGGGCAAGTGATGTCTCACTGTTGGGCACTGCAATGAAATGGACATGGTTCGTCATGAGGCACCAGGACAGGATTTCGACATTGAACCGCGCGGCCTCCTCAGACAAAAAGGCAAGATAGGCGCGACGATCCTCATCGGAGTGAAAGACATCCATGGAGCGGACCCCACGTTGGGTGACATGATGTGGATAGCCGGGGACGACAATTCGAGAAATGCGAGCCATGGTCGAACAA